>DATHSP010000243.1:0-11305 GCA_035464075.1 Thermoleophilia bacterium
CGCCCGTCCAACCGGGGTGCGACCTGCGCCCGCGCCGCCCGCCGGCAAGCACTGTCCTGGACCCCCATCAGGTGGCCTCCGGACGCGTCTCCGGAGAAGTCCTCACGCGTGTCGGGAGAAGGCCTGATGCGCCCCTCGCGCGCCTTGTCGAAAGCGGTGGAGCGAGGTCCGTTCTCTGTACAACTCGGCAGGCGCGCCGGCGTTCGCGCGGTGCTAGCCTTGTACAGATAGAGCACGCCGCTGGGGGGGCGCAGCCTCGGGAGTGAGAGAAGTGGCGCAATTTGCTACACTCTTCACAAGCACTCTCGCACTCGCCCGGCACACCGGTCGACTCTCGTCCGCGCCGAAGCCTTCGCGGTGTCTCCGCCCGGCCGGCCGGTCGAAGCGGGGAGCCCCGAGTCCATCACGTGCCCAGTCTCTGCAGAACTGGAGAGGAGAATGACGGAACTAGCGACGACCGCGCAAGCCAAGGAACTGCATCGTAAGTTCACCGAAGACGTCATGGCCATGCCGTCGGGTGAGAAGATCAAGATCTGCCAGCAGTGTGGCACCTGCACGGGATCTTGCCCGACGAGCTACCTCATGGAGTACGGGCCTCGCGAGGTCATCGCCGCGTTCCGCGCCGGCATGATCGACCGCGTGGTGAAGAGCAACACCATTTGGCTCTGCACCTCCTGCTACTACTGCACCGTCCGCTGCCCCGCCGGCATCAAGATCACCGACCTGATGTACGAGCTCAAGCGCATGGCGATCAAGTACGACCTCGCGCCGAAGGAGAGCAAGAACCCGGCGATGACCAAGATCTTCGTCAACAGCGTCCGCAAGCACGGCCGCAACCACGAGCTCGAGCTGATGGCCAAGTACATGATGACCAAGGACTGGAGCATGCCGTTCAAGTTCTGGCAGCTCGGGCTGAAGCTCCTCGCCTCCGGCCGTATGCCGCTGATGGCGAAGAACATCAAGGGCCAGGACGAGCTCAAGAAGATCTCCGCATACCTCGAGGCCGAGGAGGCGAAGGCTCAATGAAATACCTCTACTACCCCGGCTGCTCGGCCGAGGCCACCGGCAAGGCCTACGACGTGTCGGCGCGCGCCGTGATGGAGAAGCTGGGCGTCGAGCTCGAGGAGCTCGACGACTGGAACTGCTGCGGCGCCACCAGCTACTTCTCGGTCCGCGAGCTGGACTCGTTCGCGATCGCCGCCCGCAACATGGCGATCGCCCAGAAGCAGGGCGCCGAGGACCTCTGCGTCATCTGCAACGCCTGCTACACGACGCTCGCCAAGGCGAACCGCTACATGGCCGAGAGCCCCGAGGTCTTCAAGGCCGTCAACGGGGCCCTGGGCGCCGTCGGGCGCAGTTACGACGGCAACGTCAACGTCCGTCACATGATGGACATCCTGATCAACGACGTCGGCCTCGAGGCGATCGAGGCGCGCGTGACGCGCCGCCTCACCGGCATCCGCGTGGCGCCCTACTACGGCTGCCAGTTCTCCCGGCCCCACGGCAGCTTCGACGACGTCCAGTTCCCCACGACCATGGACCGGCTGTTCCAGGCCATGGGCGCCGACGTCATCACCGACTGGGACGCCAAGACCGACTGCTGCGGCGGCATGATGATGCTCACCAAGCGGGACGGCGCGCTGCGCCTCTGCCACGAGCTCCTCGTCGCCGCGCGCCAGTACAAGGCCGACGTGGTCGTCGCCGCGTGCCCGCTGTGCGAGATGAACCTCGAGGGCTACCAGCGGCAGGTCAACCAGGCCTTCGGCACCGA
This sequence comes from Thermoleophilia bacterium, assembly GCA_035464075.1. Lineage (GTDB taxonomy): Bacteria > Actinomycetota > Thermoleophilia > UBA2241 > UBA2241 > UBA2241. The sequence continues at coordinate 1,772 of DATHSP010000243.1, forward strand.
CTTCGACATCCCCGTCATGTACTTCACCCAGCTCGCCGGCCTGGCGCTGGGCGCCGACCCGAAGCAGCTCGCCATCGACAAGCAGGTCGTCTCCTGCGAGCCGGTGCTCGCTGCGATCCCGGCGTGAGCGGCGAGGAGGGAGCGAGAATGAGTGAAGAGAAGATCGCCGTCTACATCTGCCACTGCGGCACCAACATCGCCGGCAAGGTCGACGTCGAAGAGGTGACGCGCTGGGCCGCCGAGCAGCCCAACGTGGCCGTGGCGCGCGAGTACAAGTACATGTGCTCCGACCCCGGTCAGGAGCTCATCAAGAAGGACATCGAGGAACTCGGCATCACGCGCGCCGTCGTGGCCGCCTGCTCGCCGACCATGCACGAGCCCACCTTCCGCAAGGCGGCCTCCGACGGCGGCCTCAACCCGTTCCTCCTGCAGATGGCGAACATCCGCGAGCACTGCTCCTGGGTCACCGAGGACCGCGACGCGGCGACCGCGAAGTCGAAGCGCATCCTCGGCGCGCAGATCCACCGCCTGCCGCTGAACGAGTCGCTCGAGCCCATCGAAGTGCCGATGAACCCGAACGTGCTGGTGGTCGGCGGCGGCATCGCCGGCATCGAGGCCTCCCTCAAGCTCGCGCAGGCGGGCAAGAAGGTCTACCTCGTCGAGCGCGACCCGTCGATCGGCGGGCACATGGCGATGTTCGACAAGACCTTCCCGACGCTCGACTGCGCGGCCTGCATCCTCACCCCGAAGATGTCGGCGGCCGGCAAGGAGCCGAACATCGAGATGCTCGCCTACAGCGAGGTCACCGAGGTCGACGGCTACGTCGGCAACTTCAAGGTCAAGGTGCGCAAGAAGCCGCGCTACGTCGACATCGACAAGTGCACGGGCTGCGGCCTCTGCACCGAGACCTGCGTCGTGCGCAAGGTCCCGAGCGAGTTCGACCAGGGGTTGAGCAAGCGCGCCGCCGCCTACATCCCCTTCCCCCAGGCGGTGCCGCTCAAGGCGACGATCGACCCCGAGAAGTGCCTCACGCTGACGGGCAGGAAGTGCAAGCAGCCCTGCATCACCGCCTGCGGCCCCGAGGCCATCGACTTCGACCAGAAGGAAGAGATCGTCGAGATCGAGGTCGGCGCCATCATCATGGCGACCGGCTTCCAGCTCTGGGACCCCACGCCCGAGACGCGCTACGGCTACGGCACCCACGACGACGTCATCACGAGCCTCGAGTTCGAGCGCATCTCCAACGCCTCGGGGCCGACCGGCGGCCACATCGTCTGCAAGAACGGCGAGCCGCCCAAGTCGGTCGCGATCCTGCACTGCGTCGGCAGCCGCGACGACAACCACCAGGAGTTCTGCTCGCGCGTCTGCTGCATGTACTCGCTCAAGTTCTCGCACCTGATCAAGGAGCACCTGCCCGAGACCGAGGTGTACGAGTGCTACATCGACATGCGCTGTGCGGGCAAGGGCTACGAGGAGTTCTACGAGCGCCTCATGGATGAGGGCGTGCACTTCATCCGCGGCCGCGCCGCCGAGGTGAGCTACATCGGGCTCTCCGAGGCCGAGGAGGGCCGCCTCGTCGTCAAGGTCGAGGACACGCTGCTCGGCATCACGCGGCGCCTGCCGGTCGACATGGTGATCCTCTCCTCGGGGCTCTCGCCGCGTGCCGACGCCAAGGAGACGGCGCAGATCTTCGGCTTCGGCTGCAGCGCCAACGGCTTCTACCTCGAGCGTCACCCCAAGCTCGAGCCGGTCAGCACGGTCACCGACGGCATCTTCATCGCCGGGGCCTGCCAGTACCCCAAGGACATCCCCGACACGGTCGCGCAGGCGGGCGCCGCCGCCGCAGGCGCGCTGGCGCTGGTCGACAACGCGACCGTCAAGATCGAGCCGACGATCGCCTACATCGACCCCGAGAAGTGCTCGGGCTGCCACATCTGCGTCGGGCTCTGCCCGCACTCAGCGATCCGCTACAACGAGGAGAAGGGCGTCGCCGAGGTCATCGAAGCCGCCTGCAAGGGCTGCGGCGTGTGCGTCGCCTCCTGCGGCTCCGGGGTCCCGCAGCAGCGGGGCTACCTCGACGACCAGATCTTCGCCGAGATCGAAGGCGCAATGGCGGCCTCGTGAGGCCGGCGTGAGGAGGAGAACACAGTGAGCGAACAGTTCGAACCGCGGCTCATCGGGTTCCTCTGCCGCTGGTGCAGCTACAACGGCGCCGATCTCGCCGGCACCTCGCGGCTCAAGTACCCGCCCAACATGGTCCCGATCAAGACCAACTGCTCCGGGCGTGTCGACCCGACGCACATCATGAAGGCCTTCGCCGAGGGCGCCGACGGCGTGCTCGTCGCCGGCTGCCACCCGGGCGACTGCCACTACATCAACGGCAACTACCGCACCGCCGGCCGCTTCCCGCTCATGAAGAAGATGCTGGAGCAGCTCGGCCTCGAGCCGGGGCGCATCCGCCTCGAGTGGGTCTCGGCCGCCGAGGGCGACAAGTTCGCCCGCGTGGTCACCGAGTTCACCGAGGAGGTCCGCGCCCTCGGCCCGCTGAACTGGAACGCCTCAGACGAGGGTCCGGGACACGGCGAGATCTACCACGCCGGCGACGACGCCAGGGCCGCGAAGGAGGCGGTGCCCGCATGAGTGACAAGTTCAAGTTCGCCATGTACTGGGCGGGCAGCTGCGGCGGCTGCGAGATCGCCGTCTTCGAGATCAAAGAGAAGATCCTCGAGGTCGACGCCAACTACGACGTCGTCTTCTGGCCCGTCGCCGCCGACTTCAAGTACAAGGACGTTCGCGGCTACGACGACGGCTTCATCGACGTCTGCCTCTTCAACGGCTGCATCCGCAACTCCGAGAACGAGGAGATCGCCCGGCTCCTGCGCGACAAGAGCAAGGTGCTCGTCGCCTTCGGCGCCTGCGCGACGATGGGCGGCATCCCCGGCCTCGCCAACGAGGCCAGCGCCCAGGAGCTCAAGGACCTCGTCTACCGCGACAACCCCTCGGTCGACAACCCCGAGGGCATCTACCCGCAGGAGCGCTACGAGGTCCCCGAGGGCGAGCTCGAGCTGCCCCACCTCTACGACACCGTGAAGACGCTCGACCAGTGCGTCGACGTCGACTACTACGTGCCGGGCTGCCCGCCCGAGGCGCACCAGATCGCCGCCGTCCTCGACGTCGTCACGGCGGCGCTCAAGGGCGAGACCGCCCTGCCGCCCAAGGGCGCGGTCGTCGGCGTCGCCCCCAAGACCTGCTGCGACGAGTGCGAGCGGGTCAAGGAGGAGAAGAAGATCAGCGGCTTCAAGCGCATCGCGACGGCCATCCCCGAGCCCGAGAAGTGCCTGCTCGAGCAGGGCTTCATCTGCATGGGCCCGGCGACCCGCGCGGGCTGCGGCGGGCGCTGCACCGCGGTCGGCATGCCGTGCCGCGGCTGCTACGGCCCGCCCGACGGCGTGATCGACCAGGGCGCCAAGATGCTCAGCACCCTGGCCTCGATCATCGATGCCCCGACACCCGAAGAGATCGCCGAGATCGCCGCGACCGTGCCCGACCCGGTGGGCAACTTCTACCGGTTCGGCCTGGCGAGCTCGCTGCTGAGGAGGGCGAAGGTCTGATGAGGAAAGTCACCGTCGATCCCATCACCCGCCTCGAAGGCCACGGCAAGATCGAGATCTTCGTGAACGACGCCGGCGAGGTCGCCAACGTCTACTTCCAGATCCCCGAGCTGCGCGGCTTCGAGCGCTTCTGCGTCGGCCGCCCGGTCGAGGAGCTGGCGCGCATCACTCCGCGCATCTGCGGCGTCTGCCCCGAGGCCCACCACATGGCCGCCACCAAGGCCATCGACGCCGTCTACGGCGTCACGCCGGCCCCGGCCGGCGTCAAGCTGCGCGAGCTGCTCTACAACACCTTCTTCGTGACCGACCACGCGACGCACTTCTACGTGCTCGCCGGCCCCGACTTCATCATGGGGCCCACCTCCGATCCCGCCGCGCGCAACATCCTCGGCGTGATCCACAAGGTCGGCCTCGAGACCGGCGGGGCCGTCATCAAGGCACGCGCCGAGTCCGCCGAGCTCATCACCATGATCGGCGGCAAGCAGATCCACCCGGTCTGCGGACTGCCCGGCGGCGTCTCCAAGGCGCTCAGCGCCGAGGAGCGCGACCGCGCCGTCGAGATCACCTCGGGGCTCGTCGAGTTCGCCAAGTTCTCGCTGCAGCTCTTCGACGACATCGTGCTCGGCAACAACGACTACGTCGACCTCATCAAGAGCGACGCGTTCACCCACTCGACCTACTACATGGGCATGGTCGACGAGAACAACCACGTCAACTTCTACGACGGCAAGATCCGCGTCACCGGGCCCGACGGCGCCGAGCTCCTCAAGTTCGAGGGCAAGGACTACCTCGAGCACCTCGCCGAGCACGTCGAGCCGTACAGCTACCTCGTCTACCCGTACCTCAAGGCGGTGGGCTGGAAGGGCTTCGTCGACGGCAAGGACTCGGGCGTCTACCGCGCCTCGCCGCTCTCGCGCCTCAACGCCGCCGACGGCATGGCGACCCCGCTCGCCCAGGCCGAGTACGAGCGCTACTTCTCGACCCTCGGCGGCAAGCCGGTCCACGCCACGCTGGCGACGCACTGGGCGCGCCTGGTCGAGCTGCTGTACGCGGCGGAGCGCGCTCACGAGCTGGCCACCGACCCCGACATCATCGACCCCAACGTGCGTATCCTGCCGACGGGCATCGTCGGCGAGGGCATCGGCGTCGTCGAGGCGCCGCGCGGCACGCTCTACCACCACTACAAGACCGACGACCAGGGCATGGTCACCAACGTCAACCTGATCGTCGGCACGACCAACAACAACGCCTCCATCTCGATGTCCCTGAAGAAGGCCGCCGAAGGCCTCATCAAGGGCGGCACCGAGATCAGTGAGGGCACGCTCAACATGATCGAGATGGCCTTCCGCGCCTACGACCCCTGCTTCGGCTGCGCGACACACGCGCTGCCCGGCGAGATGCCGCTCGAGGTCACGGTGAAGAAGGAGCGCACGCAGGAGGTCGTCACCACTGTCCGGCGTTACCTGTGAGGTGACGTCGACGCTCGTCCTCGGGATGGGCAACCCGATCCTGTCGGACGACGGGGTCGGGCTGTACGTCGCCCAGCGCCTGCGGGCGACGCCCCTGCCGGACGGCGTCGAGGTGCGTGAGAGCGAGGTCGCGGGGCTGCGGCTGCTCGAGCTGCTGCGCGGTTACGACAAGGTCGTGATCGTCGACGCGCTGCAGAGCGGCCGCGAGGCCGGCGAAGTCGTGCGCTACGAAGCGCGCGACTTCGCCGGCGGCCACCGCTACAGCTCGGCGCACTCGATCGGCCTCGAGACCGCGCTCGAGCTCGGGCGCACGCTCGGCTACGACATGCCGAGCGACGTCACCGTCTTCGCCGTCGAGGCGGTCGACGTCGAGACCTTCGCCGAGGAGCTCTCGCCGCCGGTGGCCGAGGCCGCCGAGCGCGTCATCGCGCTCGTCCGAGCCGAGGTGGGGGCGTCGTGAGCGGTCCGGATCCGCGCGGAGACGGCGGCCCGCCGCGCGGCGGCGGCGACCCGGTCCGACGCGAGCAGGACGGCCGCGACCCGGTCCGACGCGACCAGGACGGCCGCGACCGACGCGACTACGACGGCGGCGCCCCGCTCCCGTCCGGCGACGGCACCGCGCGCGTCGCCGTCGCGCTCTACGCCACGCACGGGCTCGTGCCCCTGCGGAGAACCCTCGTGAGCCTGCGTGACGGCGCCGACGCTGATGTCCAGGTGGTCGTCTTCGCTCCCGGCGCTCCCGAGATGGTCGCCACGTACCTGACCCGGCAGTACATGCGGGGGCGCATCGCCGGGTTCGAGCTCATCAACCGCGAGCCGGACGACCGGCACTGCGGACTCGGTCGCGCCTACCGCGCCACCACGGCCGACTACGTGGTCCGCGCCGAGGACTCGCTGGAGTTCGAGCCGGGGTGGCTGACCGCGGTGCTGGAGGCGCTGGACGCCGACCCCGACATCGGGCTGCTGACGCTGACACGGCCGGCTCAGCCGCGGCGCCGCGGCCGGCCGCCCAAGGTGCGCTGCGAGGTCGAGGTCGTCGACCACGCCGACCTGCACGCCTTCGTCACCCGGCGCGAGCTCCTCGCCCGCCACGAGAGTGAGCTCATGGGCGAGCAGCGGCGCGACGGCTGTCCGTACCAGCTGTACCTCAAGTCGATCCACAAGAAGCTCGCCTGCCTGCCCGGCCTCGTCCACCCCCTGGCCGACGAGGTCATGGCACCGTGGTACGACCCGCAGGAGGCGCTCGAGGCCGAGCTGCCCGCCCACCAGGGCGCGGCGGGCGCGTTGCAGCACCTGCGCCAGGACTACCACCTCGGCGACGACGTCCTCCTCACCTGCATGGCCTGCGGCGCTACCGCACTCGAGGTGCTCGCCGCACGCCTCAAGTTCTGCGCCCAGCACCGGGTGGCGATCGGCTTCATGTACGAGCTGCGCTGTCCGGACTGCGGCGAGCTCCACTACAAGGACGACCTGCAGCTTCGATGTCCCCACTGAGTCCGCGAGAGCACGACGCCCCGTCCGCCGCGCGCCTCTGGGCGCGCGGCGTCGTTCAGGGCGTCGGCTTCCGGCCCTTCATCTACACCCTGGCCCAGGAGTGGGGCGTGCGCGGCTGGGTGCGCAACACCTCGGCCGGCGTCGAGATCCACGTCGAGGGCGGCGACGACGCCGTCGACGGCTTCGTCGCCGCCCTCCCGCGAGAGGCGCCGCCGCGCTCCTACATCGCCAGTCTCGAGCGCAGCGAGGCGGCGCCCGAAGGCCACACCGCCTTCACGATCCTCGAGAGCAGCGTCGACCCCGACGCCTACCAGCTCGTCTCGCCCGACATCGCGACCTGCGACGACTGCCGCCGCGAGCTGCTCGACCCGGCCGACCGGCGCCACGCGTACCCGTTCACCAACTGCACCAACTGCGGGCCGCGCTTCACGATCATCGAGTCGCTGCCCTACGACCGCGAGCGCACGACGATGCGCCACTTCCCACTCTGCCCCGCGTGCCGCAAGGAGTACGAGGAGCCGCTCGACCGCCGCTTCCACGCCGAGCCCAACGCCTGCCCGGTCTGCGGGCCGCGCGTGCGGCTCCTGCGGGTCGGGGGCGGGGAGGAGGGAGGCGAGCTCTCGGGCGGTGCGCCTGCGGACGGCGGCGCGGTCGTCGAGCTCGCCGCCGGCGACGAAGTCGACCCGGCGGCGCCGATCCGCGCCGCCGCCGAGCTCCTGCGCCGCGGTGAGATCCTCGCCATCAAGGGCCTCGGCGGCTTCCACCTCGCCTGCGACGCCACCGACGGCGAGGCCGTGCGCCGCCTGAAGCGCCGCAAGGGCCGCCCGCACAAGCCCCTCGCCGTCATGCTCTCCGACCTCGAAGAGCTGCGCCGCCACTGCCTCGTCGACGAGGACGAAGCGGCGCTCCTCGAGTCACCGGAGCACCCGATCGTGCTGCTGCGCTGGCGCGAGGTCGACGAGCGCGGCGGCATGGGGCCGGAGCTCGGCGGCGACGGCGCGGCCCGCACGGCGGCGGCAGCGGGAGCGTCGGCGACGACGCCGCACCGCGCCGTCGCGCCCGCGGACGCTGCAGTCGCCGACGCCACGTCCGTCGACGCTGCCCCCAGCGACGCCGAGATCGACCCCGAGGTCGCCGTCGGCCAGAGCTACCTCGGCGCCATGCTCCCGTACACGCCACTTCATCTCCTCCTGCTGCGCGCCGCCGGCCGGCCGCTCGTCATGACCAGCGGCAACCTGGCCGAGGAGCCCATCGTCAAGGGCTGGGAGGAGGCCGGGCGCCTGCACGGCATCGCCGACGCCTACCTCGTCCACGACCGCGAGATCGCCGCCCGTTACGACGACTCGGTGGCGGCTGTCGAGCGCGGTCGCACGCGCCTGCTGCGTCGGTCGCGCGGGTTCGCGCCCTTCCCGGTCGCCCTGCCGCGCGCCCTCCCTCAGGTCCTCGCCTGCGGGGCCGAGCTCAAGAACACCTTCTGCCTCACCCGCGACACCAACGCCTTCCTCAGTCAGCACATCGGCGACCTCGAGAACCTCGAGACCCTGGAGCACTACGAGACCAGCATCGCGCTCTACGAGCGCCTCTTCCGTCTCGAGCCGGAGGTCGTCGCCTACGACCTGCACCCCGAGTACCTGGCGACCAAGCACGCGCTCTCGCTGCCGCAGGAGACGAAGTCGCCGACGCAGCACCACCACGCCCACATCGCGGCGCGAATGGTCGAGCACGGCGTCACCGAGCCCGTCATCGGGGTGAGCCTGGACGGCCTCGGCTACGGGGACGACGGACTGCTGTGGGGAGGGGAGGTCTTCGTCTGCGACCTCCTCGGCTACCGGCGCGTCGCGCACCTCGAGGCCCTGCCGCTCGCCGGCGGCGCGGCGGCGATCGAGCGACCCTGGCGGACGGCGCTCGGGTGGATTCTCGCGCTGCTCGGGGATGAAGGGTTCGAGAGGGCAGCCGCGCTGCTCGGGCGCGGAGGGTCCGACGACGACCGGCCGCCGACCGACGAGGAGCTGGCGGCCGTCGCCGCCCAGGTCCGGGCCGGCGTGAACGCGCCGCTCACGACAAGCTGCGGCCGCCTCTTCGACGCCGTCGCCGCGCTGGCTGGCGTCCGCGGCGCGGTGACCTACGAGGGCCAGGCGGCGATCGAGCTCGAGATGATGTCGCGGGCCGGCGCCGAGCCGTACCCGTACGCGGTCGAGGGCGACGTCGACGCGGCGCTGTCCTCCGTGTACGTCGACGTCGCCCTGCTCGCCGCGCACGCCCCCGGCTCGGCGCCGGGCACGCCGCGCCGCCCGCTCGTCGTGCGGCTCGCGCCGCTCCTCGGCGCCGTTCTCGGCGACGCCGAGGCGGGGCGCGCGCCCGGTCTCATCGGCTCGCGCCTGCACGCGACCGTCGCCGCGCTTGTGCTCGATCTGAGCCGCCGGTTGCGCGACGCGACCGGTATCGGTCGCGTCGCCCTCTCCGGCGGCGTCTTCCAGAACCGCCTGCTCAGCGCGCAGTGCGAGACGGCGCTCGACGCCGACGGCTTCGCCGTGCTCGCCTCCGGCCTCGTGCCGGCGAACGACGGCGGCGTCGCGGTGGGGCAGGCCGCCGTGGCGGGCTATACTGAGCTCAGACGCCGCGGCGACCTCGACTGACCGCCGCGGCCGACGTCGCCCAGAGGCGCCGCTGCGCGTCGCCGCTCCGGCGGCGAGGGCGCAGCGGGTATCGCCGCCGAGACGCGCCGCCGACCTGACAACGACAGACTGAGACCGTCCATGTGCCTCGCTCTCCCCATGCGCATCACCGCCGTCGCCGACGACGGCACGGCGACCCTCGCCCTTGAAGGCCTCGAGCAGCGCGACAGCCTGGCGCTCCTGCCCGAGGCCGCGATCGGCGACTTCGTCCTCGTCCACGCCGGCTACGCGCTCAGCGTGCTGACCGAGGACGAGGCCGAGGAGACCCTCACCTTGCTCGCCGAG
>DATHSP010000244.1:0-6424 GCA_035464075.1 Thermoleophilia bacterium
TCCGGTGAGGACGCGTCCGGAGCGTCGGGCAACTACGGGCTGCTCGACCAGATTGCCGCCCTCGAGTGGGTGCGCGACAACGTCGGCGCGTTCGGGGGCGATCCGCACAACGTGACCGTGTTCGGGGAGTCGGCGGGCGGCATGAGCGTCTGCGACCTGATGGTCAGTCCCCGAGCGAAGGGCCTCTTCGCGCGCGGCATCGTGCAGAGCGGGCCGTTCGACGCACAGGGCGTGGGGATGGACGCGGTACGCCCGCTCGCCGAGGCCGAGGAGACGGGCCGCGAGCTGTCGCGAGAGCTCGGCTGCGACGAGGCGCCCGACGAGCTCGCGGCGCTGCGCGCCGTCCCCGTCGGGCGCCTCCTCCGTGCCGCCGAGCGCACCGTGCCGCGCGGGCCCGGCGGCCTCGGCTTCGTCCCGGTCGTCGACGGCGTCGTGCTGCCCGGCGACCCGGCGGCGTTGTTCGCCGCCGGTGAGTTGCACGACGTCGACTTGCTCGTCGGCGCCAACGCCGACGAGGCCAACCTCTTCCTCCTCGGCATGCGGGGCGCGACGGCGGCGCAGTTGACGAAGTACGTGCGCCGCCTCTACGAGCCCGACGACGCCGCCGTCCTCGAGCTCTTTCCCGACGACGAGCACGGCTCGCGCAAGGCCGCTCTGAGCAAGGCGGTCACGGTGATGGGCTTCATCGCCCCGGCGCGGTTCGCCTCCGCCTCGGTCGCGGAGGCGGGCGGCGCGGCCTACCTGTACCACTTCGCCCGCGTGCCTCCGGCCGTCGGCGACCTCGGCGCCTTCCACGGTCTCGAGATCCCCTACGTGTTCGGCAATCCGGTCCTCGTGCTCGACGTGACCGCCGGTGTGGACGGCGAGCTCTCGCAGGCGATGATGCGCTACTGGGTCTCGTTCGCGCGCGACGGCGACCCGAACGCCGCCTCCGACGACGGCGACCCGAACGCCGCGTCGGGCGCCGGCGAGCAGAGCGACGCGGTCTTGCCCTCGTGGCCCGCCTACGATCCCGCGAGCGACCGCTGCCTCATCCTCGACGCCGAGATCGAAGCGGCGCCCGCGCCATACGCCGAGGCCTGCGACCTCGCCGATCGGCTGCGCGAGGCACGCGTCTCCCAAGCCTCACCCTGAGCGTCTGGCTGTCGGAGAGGGGCAGAGGTCGGCAGGCACGGGCCAGGCCGCGCTCGCGCACGGCGCGGCGCGGGGCGGTCACGCGCCGACCGGCCGCCCCTCCGCCGTGCGCCGGAGCCTCCCCAGGATGCGCCAGGCGAGCAGCGTGATCCATCTCGAGGGCTGCTTCTTCTGGCCGAACTCCCAGGCCTTCCACGGCTGCCACACGGACTCCGCGGTGAAGCGTCCGTCTGCATCTGCCTTCTGGGCCAGCACGTCGACCATGTCGTCGAGCCGCGGGTCGCTGGCGAGCCAGGGGAAGCGGGTCAGCACGTCGAGCACGTGAAGGAGGTCGTACCAGACGAAGGGAGCCTTCAGCTTGCGGAAGTCGGTGCCCATGTAGAAGAGATACGGATGCCGCTCGCGACTCGCGTCCCAGAGGCCGAGCAGCGCCTCGGCCCCGGTGCGGCACGCCTCCGAGTCGCGAAGGTCGTCGAACGCGCTGAGGGCCTTCAGCATCGCGAGCGTGGCGAACGGGCACGGGTCGGCCTTCGCGCCCGGCCCGCGGAAGCTCCCGAGCTCCTTCGAGACCACACACGGCCAGCCGTTCTGGCGTACGAGACCGACGAGGTGCGCCACGGCCCTGCGTACGCCGGGATCCTCACCGAGACCCACTGTCGCCAGCCCGTAGACGAGGAGCGGGGCGTCGCAGAGCGCCCACGCCCACGTCTCGACACCGGTCCCCCCGTATCGTTGCGGGACGTTCGTCGGCAACTGGTACGGACCCTCTGCCGACTGATGGCCGCGTACCGCATCGACGATCGCGGCCACCCCGGGGTCGCCGGGTCGAAGCCCGAGGTCGGCCATGAACGTCAACCGGTGGAACGGCTGCCCGGCGCTCTTGTGGCTGGCCACGACGGCGCCGGGCCAGTCCGTCAGGCCGTCGATGAGGTCGCGGACCTGCGGGTCGGCCAGCATCTCGCGCCGGGCCTCGACGACCGGATCGCTGCCCGCCGCCTCGCCGAGCAGGTCGCGTCGCGCCCGGTAGCGAACGTAGGGCTCACCATCGAGCAGCCAGTCGATCGGCACCTGCATGCGCACTTCCTTGCCGTGGGGCGGTGCCAACGATACACGGTCGCCGATCGGCGCCGGAATCGTGACCCCCGCGCTGACCGGCTGCCGGCCTCTGCGTGCTCCCCGAGCCTGTTCGCGCGTGCGCTCAGCCCATCCCCGCGTGCGCTCAGCTCATCCGCGCGCGCTCCCGGCTGCGCTCCAAGGCTGGTCGCCCCGAGCACGGCTCGCAGTCGGCGGGTATATACAGGACTGAATCTGTCCTTTCCATGAGGAGGCCACCGGTGGCCGCGCCGCCAGTACTGATCGTGTCGCTCACGACCTGCGGGCACTGCGCGCAGGCCAAGGCGTTCTTCAGGCAGCGCGGCGTGCAGCCCACGGTCATCGAGTTCGACACCGTGAGCAACGACCTGAAGCGCCGCATCGCCGCCGACATGCGGGCGCACAAGATCCAGGGCTTCCCGTTCGTGATGATCGGGGGGAAGGCGGTCGGCGGCTACGACCCGCAGGCCTACGAGCGGCTGCTCTCGATGAACTGAGCGTCGAGACCCTGCCGGCTTCACTCTGGCACGGTCGAACTGACCAGAGGCACGCGCACGCTGGGCGCACTGAGGGAGGGGTGAGGTCCTGGTCGGGGTGGGCGGATTTGAACCGCCGACCTCTCGGTCCCGAACCGAGCGCTCTACCAAGCTGAGCCACACCCCGACGCGGAGACGGAGTATATCGGATGCCTCCTGGGCGCGCGACTGAAGGCGACTCGGGGCCCGGGGCGGGCGACTGACGGCGGGGCGGGCGCCCGGCGCCCGCCGCGGACGTCGCCGGCACCCCTCGGGGTCGCCGGCGCGCCCCCGGGCCGTCGCCCGCCCACGCCGGTTCGCCGCTCCCACGCGCCCCCGGGCCGTCGCCCGCCCACGCCGGTTCGCCGCTCCCGCGCGCGCCGGTCCGCGCCGTCGTTGTCAGGACTGGCAACGCCCGAGGCTCGGCGTGAAGCGAGACGCGGAACACGCCGTTGACACCGAGGCGCCTCCATGTATACGTCCCGGGCAACGGACGGCCGGTAGGGGCCGTTCATCCACGGCCAAGGGGGTACCACATGGTCAGGGTCCGTCGTCTCTCCATCCTTCTGCTCGTCACGCTCCTGCTGTTGCTCGTGCTGGCGGCGTCGGCGTTCGCGCAGCAGCCGACGCGCGTGCTCCTTGTCGTCATGGACCAGATGCGGCCCGAGTACGCCGAGCAGTACGACATGACCAACGTGCTCTGGCTCCAGGAGAACGGCCTGCACTTCCCGAACGCCTACGTGGGGCACATGCAGTCCGACACGGTCGTCAGTCACAACGTGATCGCGAGCGGCCTGTTCCCGAAGCACATGGGTTGGTCGGACGAGGCGATCCGTGACATCGACGGGCTGCTCGACTACGGCGAGGGCGCCATCGTCGAGACCGGCGCCCTCGGCTACAACGACTACGTGAAGCTCATCGAGGCGGCCGGCGACTACCCGAAGATCGGCGACTACCTGCACGAGAAGTTCCCCGGCACCGTCGTCGCGATGATCGGCCAGAAGGGCTACCAGGTCGAGTCGATGGCCGCCGCGAACGCGGACTACTGGGTGCGGATGGGCTCGCGCAAGGCGCTCCTGGATCTGCCCAGCTACATCAGCAACGACCCGGCGGTGCTGGAGCCCATGGGCATCGACCCGTTGCCGGCCCGGTGGCGCGGCCCGTCCGGCAACGTGCCCGACTACATCAAGACGGACTACCGCTTCTACATCAGCTCCGACGTGAAGGTCGGGGATGACTACGGCACCGCCTCGACGGCGCCGGCGTGGATGTACTACGAGGACGGCCGCTACGTCCCGGGCAGGCTGGCCGGTCGCGAGAGCGGTGACGGCTGGGTCGCCAACGCGGCGACGGCCATCATGGAGAACGAGGACTGGTCGGGCCTCTTCCTGAACTTCAGCGCCATCGACAAGATGGGTCACATGTGGGGCGGCGGCGATGTCGACGACCTGCTGAACTACACGTGGGACCCGAACAGCAACTTCGATTGGGTCCACCTTCCCTTCGCGGCCAAGAACGCCGACAACGCGCTCGGCCGCTTGATCGCCAAGCTGAAGGAGCTCGGGCAGTTCGAGGAGACCCTCATCGTGGTGCTGGCCGACCACGGCGGGCAGGACTCCGAGCGGTTCTTCGGCGGCAGCAACGTGTACGACGGCGGCAACTCGGCCGGCTGGTACGCCGGGGCGTGGGTGCCCGGCTGGGGCACCGATCCGATGGTGCCGAACTGGAGTGACGGCCCGCCGGCGCTGGCGCCGCTCATGGCGACCGGCAACGTCAGGTTCAGCTACCAGTCGACCTCCATCCACACCTACCTGATCGACCAGTCCTGGAGCAAGAAGATCGCGGCCGCCAAGGTGATGGGCACGCTGCCCGGCGTCGTCGCGACCTACGTGAAGAGCAAGGACAACGACAGCTACAAGGTCTTCAGAGCCGGGAGGACGTGCACGCCGATGACGTCGGCGGAGAAGTCGTGGTGGAAGCTGCACGGGCAGGAACTCGTCAACACGATGGCCTTCGAGGGCTCGGCGGATGTCGTCGGGCTGCTCGCCGACCACACGAACTACTCGGTCTGGGGTGACCACGGCGGCCACCAGCGGCAGGTCCAGCGCGTGCCGATGGTCTGGTACAACCCGGGCATCTGCCAGGGCGTCAAGAAGGCGGAGATCCGGCTCGCCGACGTGATGCCGACGATCCTGCGCACGCTGGGCATCGAGCAGACCTCGCCGACCGACGGCAAGGCCTACAAGATCCCGATCGCGCAGTAAGGCGATCGACTCGCCCCCATGGGGCGTGATGACGGCGAGGGCCGGGGCGCATCAGCGACCCGGCCCTCGCCGCATCTTGTTCCAGGGCCGTCGCGAGGCCCGGCATCACCCGGCACGCGCCGGGAGGCTGCCGCCCCGTCCGGCCCGCCGCCTCGAGCCCTGGTCCGGACCTCGATGGCGGCCGCCCGGCTCTCGCCGGTGCCGTCAGGCGCCGGAGCCGGACCCAGGCCCGCGCCCGCCGGCGCCCTTCCCGACGGTCCTCCCGAGCTCGCGCAACAGGGTCTGGATGCTGGCGTTGATCGCCTCCGCCGTCTCGTGCACGGCGGCCTTCTCGGGGTAGATCTCGTACTTCTCCCGGTAGGCGGGCGGCGTCAGGTTGGGCATGACCACGTTGGCCCCGCGGCTGAGCCCGTGCGCCCGTCCGGCCTCCTTGTCGACGAGCGACAGGGCGGTCGTCGCCGGCAGGTTGGCGTCGGGCCGCGCCAGCCGGGTGAGGGCGATCACCTTGCAGGTCATGAGTTCGCTGTTCGGCACCTGGTCGGGCGGCCAGTCGTCGTTCGCGACGCGGGCCGCGAACTCCGCACCCAGCGGCGTCGCCGGGTGCGGGAGGTACGGCCCGATGCCGATCATGTCCATGTCCATGCCGCGGAAGAGGTCGACGTCGGCGGCCACCGAGGCGTAGGTCTGGCCCGGCACCCCGACCATGACCCCGGTGCCCGCCTCGTAGCCCAGGCGCTGCAGGGTGCGCAGGTCGGCGAGGCGGTCGGAGACGCGCCCCGGCAGGTCGGGGTGGATGTGGCGATAGAGCCCTTCGTCGGAGGTCTCGAAGCGCAGCAGGTAGCGGTCGGCGCCGGCCTCGCGCCAGGCGGCGAGGTCGGCCTCGGGGCGCTCGCCGAGACTGAGCGTCACGGCGAGCGCGGTCTCCGCCTTGATACGCCGCACGACGTGGGCGACCCATTCGGTCGCCATGCCGTAGTCCTCGCCGGCCTGCAGGACGATGGTTCCGTAGCCGAACTCGCGGGCCTGCCGGGCGCAGGCGACCACGTCGTCCGCCTTCATGCGGTAGCGCTGTACGCCGCGGTTGGGCGCCCGGATGCCGCAGTACGTGCAGCCGCGCACGCACACGTTGGAGACTTCACAGAGGCCGCGCAGGTGCACCTCGTCGCCGACGTATGCGCGCCGGGTGTCGTCGGCGGCTCGCCAGAGCGCTTCGAGGCGCGCCGCGTCCTCCTCGCGCAGCCAGTGCTCGATGGCTTCGCGTGAGAGAGCGTCGGCGACGCCGAGCGATGGGGTCTCACGGCGGTCCGGGCTCACGGTTCGCACCTCACCCGAGCGCGACGAACAGGCAGAGGACGCCGAGCGCGAGGGCGGTCGGGGTCATGACCGCGCGCTCGGCCTTGCTGCGTGAGATCGCGTTCA
>DATHSP010000245.1:0-2143 GCA_035464075.1 Thermoleophilia bacterium
GGGGGCGACCCCGTGGCCGCCGCGCACCGGTTCCCGCGCCTCTTCGTGGTGCTCACGGAGGACTACAAGATGGACGCGGCCTTGTGCCGCCGGCTGGCGGATGCGGGCCACGGCGACGTCTTCCCGGTGCGCACCTATCGCGAACTGCCGCGGCGCCTGCTCGATGTCGCCAACCGCGTGCTGCGCTAGACTGTCGACTCGCAGCGACGAGAGGAGTGGTGTGCCCTTCTACCTGAGACCGCCGAACATCGAGCGCCTCAAGGCGCGCGGCGACACCATGAGCCTGGTCCGCGCCTCGCGCTATCGCGACCCCGAGATCGCCGAGCAGGCGCGCGCCCTGCTGGCCGAGCGCATGGACCACTACGTCCGGCAGCTCGACAGCAAGAACCTCAGCGTGGTCGCGCAGGCGCGCGACGCGCTGATCGCCATCGGTCCGCCGGCCCGCGACCGGCTCATCTTCATTCTCGGCGAAGGCCACGTGCATCGCCGTCAGGACGCCGCGTTCGTGCTCGGCAAGATGGGCGACCCGGTCGCCGTCGAGCCGCTGTGCGCGGCGCTCAAGTTCCCCGACCCGCTCCTGCGCCGTCTCGCCGCCGAGGCGCTGGGCCGCATCGGCGACCCGCGCGCCGAGAAGGCGCTGAAGCGCATGGTGGCGCTCGAGCCCAACCCGGCGGCGGCGAAGTCGGGCCGCAAGGCGCTCTCGAAGCTGCGCGGGCCGGCCGGCTGAGCGGCGCCCTCCGGCGCTTCTGTCCGCAGCCGCGGCGGCTCTCCCGTCGCCCTCCGGCGCTTCTGTCCGCAGTCGCCGCGGCTCACCCGCCGCCCTCCGGCGCTTCCACCAGCACCACCGTCCCGACCTCTCCCGGCTCTGCCGCGGCCGGTACGGCCTCTCTGGGGGCCCACGCGTTCCTCACCTGTCGCGACGGCGCCTTCCCGACCGGCTGTGTCGCCGGTGTGCCGGAGCGGGTAGACTCTGGGCGCTCGGGTCGCGGTGGCGGCCTGGACCACGACGACGCGAGGTCGCCATGCGCAGGATCGACGGGCAGGTCTTCAACCGCGCGATCCGCGCCGGGGCGCTTGCCGTGGTGCGCGAGCAGGAGGAGCTCAACCGCATCAACGTGTTCCCCGTGCGCGACGCCGACACGGGCGCGAACCTCGCGGCGACGCTCAAGGCCGCGGCGGCGCGTCTCGGCAGCGTCGCAACGCCGCTCGGCGTCGGGGATGCCGCCAGGGCGGCCGCCGACGGCGCCCTCGACGGCGCCCGCGGCAACTCGGGCGCGATCTTCGCCCAGTTCCTGCACGGTCTGGCCGGCGGCATCGGTCGGCGCGACGACATGAGCCCCGACGAGTTCGCCGACGCCGCGCGCTCGGGCGCCGACTCGGCCTACAGTGCGCTCGCCGACCCACGCGAGGGCACGATCCTCTCGGTCCTGCGCGTCTGGGCCCACGAGCTCGGCCGGCGCGGCCGCCCCGACGAGGACTTCATCGAGATGATGCACGCCGGCCTCGCCGCGGCCCGCGAGGCCCTGGCCGACACCCCGCGCCAGCTCGAGGTCCTGGCCCGCAGCCACGTCGTCGACGCCGGCGGGCAAGGGTTCGTGTACTTCCTCGAGGGCATCGTCGATGCCCTGCTCGGGCGCGAGCACACCTGGGTCCCGGTCGCCGCGCCGGCTCACGGCGTGCCGCCCTTCTCGGAGACCCACGAGGAGATCGACGAGCGCTTCCGCTACTGCACCGAAGCACTGCTCGTGGCCCGCGACGAGACCCCTCTGGCTCGCGGCGCGGTCAGCGCCGCGGTCGCCGCGCTCGGCGATTCGCTCGTCGTCGCCGGTGGCGACGACCGCCTGCGCGTCCACATCCACACCAACGAGCCCCAGCGCTTCCTCACCGCACTGGCCGAGCTCGGCGCCGTCGAGCAGAGCAAGATCGACGACATGGTGCTGCAGCAGCTCGCCGGGCGCCAGGCCAGTCTCGCCATCGTCACCGATTCGACGACCGACCTTCCCGAGGAGGACGTCTTCCGCCTCGGCGTCGTCGCCGTCCCGCTGACCCTGTCGATCGGCGACGAGGAGTACCTCGACGGCGTCGACCTCACACTGGACGCCTACATCCGCCGCCTCGGTGCGACGAGCGCGACCCCACGCTC
>DATHSP010000246.1:0-6546 GCA_035464075.1 Thermoleophilia bacterium
CGAGAAGGTACGCAGCACGATGACGTTGTCGTGCGCGGCCTGGAGCGCGAGCGCGTCCTGGCTGTCGGCCGCGGTCACGAACTCGTTGTAGGCCTCGTCGATCACGATCAGCACGTCGCTCGGCACCTGTGCGACGAGGCGCCCGATGTCGGCGGCCGGCACGTACGTGCCCGTGGGGTTGTTCGGGTTGCAGACGATGACCATCTTGGTGCGCGGCGTGACCGCCGCGGTCATCGCCGCGAGGTCGTGGGTGTGGTCGACGAGCGGCACGGTGACGGCCTTCGCCTCGTGCCGCAGGCAGATGTCGTTGTAGACCACGAAGGACGGGTCGGCGAAGACGACCTCGTCGCCCTTCTCGAGCAGCACGTCGCCGAGCAGCATGAGAAGTTCGCAGGAGCCGCTGCCGACGGCGACCTGCTCGGGCGCGCGGCCGTACCGCGCGGCCAGCGCGGCGCGCAGGTCGGTCGAGTGCCCGTCGGGGTAGCGGTTGAGGTCGTCGAGCGCGGCGACGATGGCCTGCTTGACCTCGTCGAAAGGCGGCAGGGGGAACTCGTTGGAGGCGAGTTTGACGACGTACTCGAGACCGAACTCACGCATGACGAGCTCGAGCGGCCGCCCCGGCTCGTACGGGACCATGTGCGACAGGGCTGGGATGAACTTCATCGGGTCACTCCGGGAGGTCGAGGCGCAGCTGGCGCGCCTCGCGCAGGTAGACGTGGCGGGTGGCGCGCGAGGCCGGCATGGAGCAGTGGACGAGCACCCGGATGCAGCGCGGCATGGAGCCCTCCACCGCGAGCTCCTGGGCGCAGAGCATCGGCGTCGCCGAGAGCCCGACACGGCGCGCGGCCGCGGCCGGGAACTCGGCGGTCAGGTCGGGAGTCGCCGTGAAGACGACGCTGACGATGTCGTCGACCGCCAGCCCGTTGCGCTCGAGCACGGCGGCGAGGAGCTCGCCCGTGGCCTCGGCGATCTCGTCACCGGTGTCGCCGGGCACGGTGATGGCGCCGCGGACGGCGCGCAGGCGGAGGTCGGTCGTCACAGGGTCGGGCACCGGTCGTACGTCCTCTCGGGTCTGAGGCTGCGTCGAGCCTGAGAGTATACACCGCCCGGGCCGGCGTCGGCCCGCGGCGTGTCGCCGCTCCCCGCCGTCAGGCGCCGGACTCTGGCCCGCTCGCGGCACCTTCCTCGTCGGCAGGCAGGTCCGCCGACTGTGACCCGTGCGCATCGCCTGCTTCGTGGGCCGGCGACTCCGCGGGGCCGAGCTCGTCGGCGGGCGGCGGACCGGGCTCCGGGTCGGGCTCGTCGGCGGGCCGCGGAGTCGCGAGCGGCTCGGCGGCGAGCGGGACGGGGTCGCCGATGCACTCCTCCTCGATCGCCCCCTGGATCTGCTCGCTCGCCCGGCGCAGCGCGTCGACCTCGTCGCCGTTGAGCTCGCGGAAGGCGCCCTTGTCGAGGCCCTTGTCGGTCAGGGGGCCGAGCCGCCGGCGGTGCAGCTCCTCGACCGGCAGGCCCACGGTGCTCAGCATGCGCCGGACCTGGCGCTTGCGGCCCTCGTGGATCGTGATCTCGACGAGGGCCGTCTTCTGGCTCTGCTTCTTCAGGTCGACCTCGGCGGGGCTGGTGAGGCCGTCCTCGAGCTCGATGCCGGCGCGCAGCGCGGCGAGGGCGCGCCGCGTCACCTTGCCGCGTACGCGGGCGACGTAGGTCCGGGGGACGCCGTAGCGCGGGTGCAGCAGGCGGTTCGCGAGAGCGCCGTCGTTGGTCAGGATGAGCAGGCCCGTGGTGTCGAGGTCGAGGCGCCCGACCGGGAAGAGGACGCGGCCGTTGGGCACGAGATCGACGACGACGCGCTCGGCGTGCGGGTCGCTGCGCGTGCTGGCCACGCCGCGCGGCTTGTTGAGCAGCACGTAGCGCAGCTCGCGGGGCTCGACGACCGCCCCGTCGACGGCGACCACGTCGCCCTCGTTGACCTTGTGCCGCGGGAAGGTCACGGCCTCGCCGTTGACGGTGACGACCCCGGACTTCACGAGGTCGTCGCACGAGCGCCGCGAGCCGAGCCCGGCGCGGGCGAGGTACACGACGAGGTTCATCGGGTTCACCGGCGGCGCTCCGCGTTGCTCACGAGGCGCCGGCGCAGGGCCTCGACGTCGTCCGGCCCCAGGGCGAAGCCCTCGAGCTCGGGCAGGGCTTCGCGGTCCTCGAGACCGAAGAGCTTGAGGAAGCGGCCGGTGGTGCCGTAGAGGATCGGCGAGCCCGGCGCCTCGGAGCGGCCGCACTGCTCGACGAGCCCGCGCTCCTCGAGCGCCGAGAGCGCCCACTCCGAGGACACGCCGCGCACCTCGGCGACGTCGGCGCGCGTCGCCGGCTGCAGGTAGGCGACCACGGCCAGCGTCTCCAGCAGCGCGGGCGTGAGGTCGTCGGGACGCTGCGCGCCGGTGAGCTCGCGGACGGCCTCGGCACAATCGTCGGCGACGGCGAACGTGTGGCCGCCGCCGACGGCGGCGAGCTCGAGACCGTGACGGCCGCCGGCGAACTCCGCGCGCAGCGCGTCGAGAGCGGCCGTCACCTCGGTCTCGCTCGCGGCGCAGGCGGCGGCCAGCTCCGTCGTGGCGACGGGCCGGGGTGAGATGAACAGGAGCGCCTCGAGGCGCCGGGCGAGAAGGTCCATGGCAGTCACAGCGTCAGTCACGGGATGCTACCCCAGGCGCGCCGGTGCCGTCATCCCGTGGCCCCGGCGCGCGGTGAGGGGTCGCCCGCCCCGGTGTCACGCCGGGGCCGGCGCGACACGGGTGACGACGATGTCGTCGAAGGCGCGCCGCTGCCGCAGGCGCGCCTCGCCCTGGGTGTGCAGCTCGAGGAGGGCGAAGAAGGTCAGGGCGCGCTCGAGACGGCTCGGCGGAGCCACCTCGTGGAAGCTGAAGGCGCCGTCGGCGTCGAGGATCGTGCGCAGACGACGCAGCTCGCCGACGAGCGAGACGGCGAGGTCGGCGAGATGGCTCGTGTCGGGCCGCGGCGGCTCCTCGAGCAGGGGCGCGAGGGCCGCGGCCAGCATGCCGGCCGGCAGGACGACGTCGTCGGCCGGGCGGCGAAGCAGCGCGGCCGGTACCGGGGCCGCGCGGTAGAGCCGCCCCGCGTGCAGGGCCCAGCGCTCGCCGAGCTGGTCGCCGGCGTTGCGGAACTGGCTGTAGCGCACGAGGCGGGCGAGCAGCTCGCGGGCCGCCTCCTCGGGGTCGAGCTCGTCGAGCGCCTCCTCGACGTCCTGCTCGAGCAGGAGGCGGGACTTCATCTCGAGCAGGGCCGCGACCAGGAGCACGAACTGCGAGGTCGCGTCGAGGTCGAACTCCTCGCGTTCGGCGAGGCGCACGACGTACTCGGCGATGATGCGCGAGACGCGCACCTCCCAGATGTCGATCTCGTCCTTGAGGATCAGGGTGACGAGCAGATCGAACGGCCCGTCGAACACGTCGAGGTCGAGCTCGAGCCGTTCGGAGGGGGCGACGGCCGCCTCGAGGTCGACCGCCGTCGCGCCGGGACCCACGCGCGTCACTCCTCGGGCTGGCGGACGAAGGACGGGATCTCGAAGTCGCCGTCGTAGCGCGGCGGACGCTCGAAGGGCGTACCCTCCGGCTCGCGCTCGGGGCTCGTGGCGCGCGGGCCGGCCTCCGCGGGCGGCGCCTCGCGCCGCGTAGCGCCCTCGCCGAAGCCCGTGGCAACGACGGTGACCGCCATGGTGCCTTCGAGTCGCTCGTCGACCACGGCGCCGAAGATGATGTTGGCGTCGTCGTCGGCCGCGTCGGCGATGAGGCCGGCGGCGTCGTTGACCTCGTACAGCGACACGTCGGCGCCGCCGGTGATGTTGAGCAGGATGCCTTTGGCCCCCTCGATCGAGGTCTCGAGCAGAGGCGAGTTGATGGCCGCGTCGGCGGCATCGTGGGCCCGGTTCTCGCCGCGTCCCACGCCGATGCCCATGAGCGCCGTGCCGGCGTCCTTGACGATGGTGCGCACGTCGGCGAAGTCGAGGTTGATGAGGCCGGGCACGGTGATGAGGTCGGTGATGCCCTGAACGCCCTGGCGCAGCACGTCGTCGGCGTGGCGGAACGCCTCGACCACCGAGGTGTTGCGCTCGATCACCTCGAGGAGGCGGTCGTTGGGGATCGAGATCACCGTGTCGGCCACGGCACGCAGCTCATCGATGCCGGCGCTCGCCTGGTCCATGCGCCGCCGGCCCTCGAACGAGAACGGCTTGGTCACGATGGCGATGGTCACGGCGCCGAGCTCGCGGGCGATGCCGGCGATGACCGGCGACGCACCGGTGCCGGTGCCGCCGCCCTCGCCGGCGGTGACGAAGACGAGGTCGGCCCCGCGCAACGCCGACTTGAGCTGGTCGCGCGAGCCCTCCATGGCCTCGCGCCCCACCTCGGGGTCGGCGCCGCCGCCGAGACCGTGGGTGATCTCCTGGCCGATGTGGATCTTGACGTCGGCGTCGCACACGTCGAGCTGCTGCACGTCGGTGTTGACGGCGATGAACTCGACGCCCTTGACGCCGGTGTCGACCATGCGGTTCACCGCGTTGGTGCCGGCGCCGCCCACGCCGACGACCTTGATGGTCGTGACGTAGGGCCGGCCCTTCACCGGCTGGTCGGCGCCCAGCGGGTCCGCCGGCCGCACGCTGTCGTTGGTGCGCCGGAAGAGCTCGCTGAGCCCGTCCTTCATGCTAGGTCGCTCGGCCATTGAGCACCTCCCGCGCCAGGGCGCGGTACGCCTCTGCCCCTCTCCCCTTGGGGTCGTACTTGAGGACCGAGCTGCCGATGACCGGCGCCTCGGCGAACTTGATGGTCTTGCGCACCACGGTGTCGAAGACGAGCGGCCCGAAGTTCTCGCGCAGCACCTCGATCGACTCCCTGCCGTGCAGCGTGCGGGCGTCGAAGAGGGTCGGCAGGATGCCCTTGATCTTGACGTCCGGGTTGAGGTTCTCGCGGATCATCTCGAGGGTGCGCTCGAGCTGCAAGAGGCCGCGCAGCGAGAGGTACTCGCACTGCACGGGCACGATGACTCCCTCCGCCGCGGTGAGGGCGTTGATCGTGAGCAGGCCGAGCGACGGCGGCGTGTCGATGAGGATGTAGTCGTAGCGCTCCTTGACCGGCTCGAGGGCGCGCTGCAGGGCGCGCTCGCGGCCGATCATCTGCGAGAGCGCCATCTCGGCGCCGGCGAGGTCGATGGTCGAGGCCGCCACGTCGAGCTCGCGCTCGTAGATGACCTCCTCGATCGGCGTGCGGTGCACGAGCACGTCGAACATGCTCGTCTCGAGGCTCTCGGTGTCGACCCCCTGGCTCATGGTCAGGTTGCCCTGGGGGTCCATGTCGACGGCCAGCACGCGCAGGCCGTGCTCACGGAGGGCGGCTCCGAGGTTGACCGTCGAGGTGGTCTTGGCGACGCCGCCCTTCTGATTGGCGAAGGCGATGACGTGCGTCATGGGGTCCCGCTCCTCTGTTGCCACCACGTCAGGGCTGAGTTCGCCCCGGTTCGAAGAATCCCTGCACGCGGCGAGCCCCACAGGGGACTGTGGGGCTCGCCGCGTGCACCCTTCATGACCAAGGCGACCGAGATCGACGCCCCGTGGATCAGGCCTTCTGCCCGTCGCCCTCCTCGTCGGCGGCGGGCTCCTCGTCGTCGGGGACCACGAGCTCGTCGTCGGCGACGAGCTCCTCGTCGCCCTCGTCCTCGGCCACGAGCTCCTCGTCGCCCTCGTCCTCGGCGCCGGCCTCGAGCTCGAGATCCTCGTCGTAGTCCTCGTCGCCGACGTACTCCTCCTCGTCCTCCTCCTCTTCGCTGACGATGGAGGAGATGGCGCGCTTGAGGAAACGCACGCGTGTGCCGCGACCGACCTCGAGCTCGATCCAGTCGTCGCCGATCTTGCGCACGGTGCCGAACATACCGCCGATGGTGACCACCTCGTCGCCGCGCTTCATCATCGCCATCATCTCGCGATGCGCCTGCTTCTGGCGCCGCTGCGGGCGGATGGCGAGGAAGTAGAAGATGCCGAAGAAGACGAGGATCCAGATCAGGAGCATGCCACCGTTGGCCATACTGACTCAACCTCCTGCGCGATAGCGCGACGTGACCGACTCTGCGAACTCTGTGAACGCGCCCGCACGGATGGCCGCGCGGGCTCGCTCGGTCAATCGTATCAGAACGCGGAGGTTGTGGAGACTCAAGAGCTGTGCCGCCAGCATCTCCTTCTGCAGCACGAGGTGACGCAGGTAGGCGCGCGTGAAGCCGCCGCAGGCCGGACAGTCGCAGCCCTCGTCGAGCGGGCTCAGGTCGCGGGCGAAGCGGGCATTGCGCAGGTTGAGGCGTCCGTCGCTCGTGAGCGCCGTACCGGTGCGCGCCATGCGGGTCGGCAGGACGCAGTCGAAGACGTCGACACCGCGGCGGATGACCTCGATCAGCCCCTCGGGGTCGCCGATGCCCATGAAGTAGCGCAGGCGCTCGCGCGGCAGCAGCTCGTCCATGAGCTCGACGGTGGCGAGCATCTCGTCGCCGCGC
>DATHSP010000247.1:0-2324 GCA_035464075.1 Thermoleophilia bacterium
CGCGTAGAGCGCCACCGCGGAGGTCGTGTGCTCCTCGGCGTGGATCTGGGCGTCGAGGTAGTACCCCGGCTTGCTGGCCCCGGGCCCGGTGTCGGGGTTGGTGATCTCCATGACCCACACGTCGCGGCCCTGGAAGCTGCGACCGATCGAGCGCAGCGTCGCCAGCTTCGGGTAGGCGGCCGCCAGCGCGTGCAGCCGCTCGCTGAGCTCGTCGTAGTCGTAGTAGCGGTCGAAGTGGACCTCGACGTTCATGCTCGGTTGCCCTCCAGGGCGGTGGCGGCGACGCCCAGCCGCGTGGCCAGCGCGCGCAGCGCCTCGGCGTCGGCGCGCGGCAGGGGCACGCCGTGGGCGCGCTTCTCGAGCTCGCGGCGGTGCTCGAGCTCGCCGGGAAGGAGCACCTCGTCGAAGCCGGGGCGCAGCCCGCTGGCCTTGACCTCGGCGATGAAGGCCTGCATGCGGGCGTGGAAATCCTCGAGCGGGCCGAACCAGCCGGGGTCGAAGGCGATGAAGGTGTGGGCGACGTCGAGCTTGGCGGGGTTGGCGTAGGGGGTGAGGCCGAAGGCGCCGCCGGCGATCACGCCCGTGAGCACGTCGGTCATGAACGACAGGCCGAAGCCCTTGTACTGGCCGATGCCGAGGAGCGCGCCGGCCATGGCGGCTGCGGGGTCGTCGGTCTCGTGGCCCTCGGGCGTGAGCGCCCAGTCGCGCGGCATCTTCTCGCCGCGCTGCGCCAGGAAGCGCATCATGCCCTTGCCGGCGGTGGTGAGGGCGACGTCGAGCACGACCGGGAAGTCGCCGCCGGTGGGCGCGGCGATGCCCCAGGGGTTGGTGCCCACCACCGGCGTGCGCCCGCCCCAGGCGGCCATCTCCGGGCCGGCGTTGGTCAGGGCGATGCCGACGTAGCCGCGCCCGAGCGCGACGCGTGCGTGCACCGACGAGGAGCCGTAGTGGGTGCTGCCGCGCACGACCACGGTGCCCACGCCGCACGCCGCGGCCTTGTCGCAGGCGAGCTCCATCGCCCGGCGCCCGACGACGCTGCCGAGGCCGTTGTGGGCGTCGACGAGGGCCAGCGCGGGGCTCTCCTTGAGCACCTCGAAGGGCGCGTGCGGGTCGACCCGGCCGAGGCGGATGCGCTCGTCGTACGAGAGCAGCCTGCGCACGCCCTGCCCCTGGCCGGGGTGGTAGCGCAGCTCGCTCTGCACGAGGGCGTCGGCGCACACCCGGGCGTCGCCCTCCGTGAGCCCCATCGCCTCGAAGCAGGCGACGGCGAACGCCTCGAGGGCGTCGGCGTCGACGCGCACGGCGTCGTCGTCCGCGCCGAGGCCCTGGGTCGGGAGCGGCGCGACGCTGCTCACGGCTCGAGCCCGAGCAGGTCGACCAGGTTGGTGCCGGGCGTCGAGACGGGCTCGATGCCGCCGTCGTGCGAGGTCATGAGCAGCGTGACGCCGGGGCCGTAGCCGGGGCGCGGGCTGTCGCCCTGGCCGACGACGCCGATGCCGACCGCGCCGCGGAAGTAGCCGTGCGAGTAGCGGCTGTCGTAGTCCTGCAGGGCGACCAGGTCGCCGAGGCGCAGGTTCTCGAGGCCGGCCTCGGCGAGCGCCTTCTTGTCGACCGTCTGGACGTGCAGCGAGCCGCCCTCGGAGGTGAGGCCGGCGCCCGCGCCGAGCAGGTGGGCGGGCACGGAGGCGACCACCTTCACCCGCAGCCGGCCGTCGGGGGCCGTGCCGTCCACGATCCGCTCGAGCAGTTGCGGCGACGCGCCCTTGACCTTGACCGTCGGGTGGTCGGGGAGCTTGAGCCCGACGCCCGCGGCGCGCACGAGCACCTTGTCGCCGATCGCCATCTTTGCGCGCGCGGCCTTGGGCACGTGCACGATCACGTGCTCGGAGAAGCGGCCGGACTTGCCGGTCACCACGCCGCGCTGGCCCTTGGCGCCGCCGGACATGACGACCGCCTCGTTGCCGACGCAGGAGAGCACGTTCAGGCCCTGGTTGGCGCCGTCGTCCTTCAGGTGGATGCTGATGCCCGGGTGCACGCAGTCGGCCAGCCAGCCGTAGGCGCTGTCGCCCACCGAGACGTTGTAGACGATGCCGCCGTAGGAGGGCAGCAGGAAGGGGACCCCGTCGGCGTCGAGGCGGTAGGGCTCGGCGGGCAGGCCGGGGAGCGACGGGCTCGCGATCTGTCCCATCACGGACACGTGCACGAGCTTGTCGGCGTTGGTGCGCATCACATGTTCTCCCGGATTCCGAGGTAGCGGGCGATGTTGGCCTGCGGGTCGACGACCCACTCGAGGTTCTCTTCGGTGCCGGTCATGATCGTCAGGA
>DATHSP010000248.1:0-3897 GCA_035464075.1 Thermoleophilia bacterium
GTCGGCGGAGAGCTCGAACCCGGTGCCCTCGACGGGCACGGGCTGGCGCCGCCCCGACACGTCGGGCTCGCCCAAATGGCAGCGCTGCAGGCGAAGGCCGGCGACGCCGTTCGCGACGCCGGCCCCGTGCGTCGCGCCGGCGTCACCGGTCTTCGTCGCCGCGACACCGCGCGCATCGCCGGGCTTGTCCGTCGCGACACCGCGCTCACCGCTGAGGATCTCGAGCGGCTGCACGAGGAACTCGACCGTGAGACCCTCCTCGCGCGCCTCCTCGAGCTCGCTCGCGTTGGCCGGCATCTCGACCTCGGTGCGCCGGTAGACGAGGGTGACGTCGGGCTCGTGCCCGGCGGCGGCCTGCAGGCGGATCGCGGAGCGGGCGGCGTCGAGCGCGACGTCGCCGCCGCCGATCACGACGATCTTCTCGCCGACCGCCGGCGTGCCGCCGAGGTTGAGCTCGCGCAGCAGCTCGACGGCGCGGACGACGCCGTCGAGGTCGCCGCCGGGGAGGTCGACCTCGGCGCTCTTCTGCAGCCCGGTGGCGAGGTAGACGGCCTTGTAGCCCTGCTCGAAGAGGCCGTCGATGGTGAAGTCGGTCCCGGCCCGCTGCCCGAGCTTGAGCTCGGGACCGAGGGCCAGCACCTGCTCGATCTCGCGCTGGATCACTTCGTGCGGCAGGCGGTAGTCGGGGATCCCGGTGCGCAGCATGCCGCCGGCGACCGGCTGGGCCTCGAAGACGGTGACCTTGTAGCCCAGGTTGGCGAGGTCGCGGGCGCAGGTGATGCCGGCGGGGCCGGCGCCGACGATCGCCACGGGCTCGTCGTGCACGAGCGGCGCCGGCTGCACCGGCAGCGTCGGGCCGACGCTGTCGGCGACGAAGCGCTTGAGGCCGGCGATGGCGACGGGCTCGTCGACCGAGCCGCGCGCGCAGGCGGTCTCGCAGAGCGCCGTGCAGACACGCCCGCAGACGCTCGGGAAGGGGTTCGGCTCGCTGGCCACGCGGTAGGCGTCCTCGAAGCGGCCGGCCGCCACGAGCGCCACGTAGCCCTGTGCCGAGGTGTGCACGGCGCAGGCGCTCTTGCAGGGACTCCAGCCCTTCTTGTCCACGGCGAAGATGCTGGGCACGGCGTTGGCGAACGGGCGGTAGATCGCCGTGCGCTCGGCGATGCCCTCCTCGTACGAGCTCGGGTAGTGCACCGGGCAGACGGGGACGCACTCGCCGCAGCCGACGCAGGCCTCGGTGACGTAGCGCGGGTGGTGGCGCAGCGTGACGCGGAACTCGCCGGGCGGGCCCGAGATCTCCTCGACGTCGGTCAGGGTGTGGATGTGGATGTGGCCGTTGAGCGCCGTCGAGGTGAGGCGCGGCGCCAGCGAGCACATCGCGCAGTCCTCGGTGGGGAAGGTCTTGGCGAGCTTCGCCATGTAGCCGCCGAGCGACTGCTCGCGCTCGACGAGGTGGACGTCGATGCCGGCCCCGGCGAGCTCCTCGGCGGCGCTCATGCCGGCGATGCCGCCGCCGACGACCAGGGCCGAGCGGCTGAGGAAGGTGCGGCGGCGGGGCAGGTCGCTCTGGTGGCGCGCCCGCGCGACGGCGCCCTCGACGATCTTCTTCGCCTTCTCCTGGGCGCGCTCGGGCTCGTGGCGGTGCACGAACGAGCAGCCCTCGCGGATGTTGGCGAAGGCGACCGCGTTCTCGCCGAGCTTCAGCTCGCGGGCGATGCGGTCGAAGGTCGGGCCCTGGAAGCGCTGCGAGCAGGAGGCGATGACGACGTGGTCGAGGCCGCGCTCTTCGACCGCCTCGGCGATGAGCTCGCGGCCCTCGGTGCCGCACATGAACTGGTTGACCGCGACCTCGACGACGCCGTCGAGGGTGCGGGCGTGGGCGGCGAGCGGCTCCATCTCGACGACCCCGGAGATGTTGCCGCCGCACTCGCAGAGGAAGACCCCGGCCCTCATCGCACACCGGCCTTCGTCGAGGCGCCGATCCGGTCGAGGAGCGGCTCGACGTCCTGGGAGTGCGTCTCGACGCCGAGCACCGTGTCGGGGTCGGCGCCCAGCGCCAGCGCGAGGAGCTGCTGCACGTGGAGGTGCACGAAGGGGTAGTCCTCGTGCGCGGTCGCCGAGATGATGTCGTGGTAACGGTCGAACTGCACGTGGCAGTTCGGGCACATGTGCACGCAGACGTCGACCTGCTCCTCGGCCAGGCGGCGCAGCTTCTGGTGCGTCACGGCGACCGAGATCGACGGGTTCACGAAGCGCTGGCGGAAGCCGGCGCCGCAGTGCGTGGTCTTCTCGTTGTAGGCGCCCGTCGGGACGGCGCCGGCGGGCATGAGGAGCTCCTCCGGCACCATGAAGTTCTCGCTGCTGCCCATGGTCTCGTCGGGGAAGACCTTGCAGTAGTGGCAGGCCGGGTGCGTCGCGACCTTCAGGCCGTCGAGGCGGCGGCGCACGAGCCCGGGGATGCTGTCGTGCGCCCCCCAGAGCACGTCGAGCGCGTGCCGGTGCTGGACTTCGCCGGCCACGCGGCCGTCGTAGCAGCGCCCGACCTTGGCGAGCACGGCGTTGGTCTGCGCGCGGTACTCGTCCACCTCGAGAATGTTGCGCGCCTTCTTGTTCACCGCGTAGCAGGTGGAGCAGAGGTAGCTGACGACCGGGTGACCGTCGTCGACGGCGACGCAGGCGTTGCGCGCCGCGAGGGCGACGGTGGTCTCGATGGGGATGAGGTCGGAGTAGTACCCGAGGCCGGTGCAGCAGGTCTGCTCGGGGTGCACCGTGTACTCGATGCCGAAGCGCTCGAAGAGCCACTTCGTCGAGGCCTCGACGCCGGGGTACTCGGCGGAGACCAGGCAGCTGCGGAAGATCAGCACGCCGCCGTCGGTGCGGGCGACGTCGGGGGTCTTGGTGAAGCGCGCGCTCATCGGGCTCCCTCGTTCGGTTCCAGCGTCCCATTCTGAATAATCGGAGCTAATCCTGCAAATCATGAATGCTTATAGTACGCGGGTGGGGGATAAGGCGGCGCCGGCGCCCGGCGGTGCCCCGGTGCCGAGGTTTTGCGGCAGGCTTCGGGGGTACTCTCCGAACAAGCTCGCCCCCGCTCCCGCACAGGGATCAGCCCTCCGCGAGAGCCAGGTCATCAGGAGGAATGATGGGCCAGGTCTCTCCGCTTCCGCCGCCCCGCGACGGGGCTGCCGCCGACGTCACGCCCGCCCCTGCCCGCCCCATGTCGCCGGTTCGGATGATCTCGACCGTGCGCTGCGCGCTCTGCGGCGCCCGCCTCGAGGAGGGCGCGGAGCGCTTCATCGTGGTCTCTCCGCAGTCCGTCGACCGCGCGCTCACGGTCTGCCACACCTGCCGCAACGCCGCCCTGAGCGAAGGGTACCGGCCTGCCGGCTGAGTCCGGCCTGCCGGGCGAGGCGCCGACGCGGCGGTCGAGCGCCCTTTGCTAGAATGGGCCCCCCGACCAGAGGGTGTGCCCATGCGTTTCCTCGATGCCTGCGCCCGACGCCCCGTCGACGCCACCCCGGTGTGGCTGATGCGCCAGGCCGGGCGCTACCTCCCCGAATACCGCGCCATCCGCGAGCGCATGGCCTTCATCGACATGTGCAAGCGGCCCGACATCGCCGCCGAGGTGACGCTCCAGCCGCTGCGACGCTTCGAGCTCGACGCCGCCATCGTCTTCGCCGATATCCTCCTGCCGCTGGAGCCGATGGGCATCGGCTTCACGTTCACCGCCGAGGGCGGGCCCGTGATCGACCACCCGATCCGCAGCGGCCGCGACTTCAAGGGGGTGCGCGCCATCGACCCGCGGGGCGAGCTCGACTACGTGATGGAGACGCTGCGCATCGTGCGCCGCGAGCTCGACGGCAATACGCCGCTCATCGGCTTCGCCGGGGCGCCGTT
>DATHSP010000249.1:0-5297 GCA_035464075.1 Thermoleophilia bacterium
CGAAAGCGCGAACGTCACCCTCGAATTCGACGGAATCAGTCGTGTGCGCCGTGCCGCCTGCCGCTGTCGGTCGTCTGGGGGGCTCCCCGCGACACCGAGATCAACGGCGTCTGGCCGTCCCCGCGAGTCGTGCCGTCACCGTCGCCCGGTCGCGCTCTCACCCCTCACGCCGTCGCGCCGTGCTCCGAGCCGTCCCCGTGCTCCGAGCCGTCCCCGTGCCCCGAGCCGTCGCCGTGCCCCGAGCCGTCGCCGTGCCCCGAGCCGTCGCCGTGCCCCGAGCCGTCCCCACCCGTCACGTCGTCGCGCCGTGCTGCAGGCCGTCGCCGCGCTCTCCCCGAGGCGTCGCCACTGTCCGCGTCATCGCCCGCGCCCCGACCGTCTCCGCGGCGCGCTCGCTGGTTTTGGGTGTCGAGAATCCGATCTGAGACGCCGGAATGCGCAAATGTGAGCTGGCTCGGGCGACGGTTTCCGCGGTCTGGCGAGTTGACGTTCGCGCTTTCGATGACACCCCCGACAAGCCCCCGTCTTGCCCCGCCGGCCCGCCTCACACTGCGTCGACTGCACCGACCCCAGCGTCGCGGGTGGTGCACCCGCGCACCCCTCGCCCCGCGACATCGTCGACCGCCGCGGCCAGCTCGGCGGCGCGCGTCACCGGCAGCAGGTGGCCGGCGCCGGCGATGGGCCGCAGCTCGGCGCCGGGCACGGCGTCGACGAGCCGCTCGCTCTGCTGCGGCCACAGCACCCGGTCCTCGCTCCCGTGTACGGCGATCAGTGGCTGCACGATCTGCGGGTACTCGGCCGCGAGCAGGCGGAGGTCGCGCTCGACCGCGGCCACGTCCTCGGCGTCGCCGGCGCTGCGCGCCGGGTCGTAGTTGAGGGCGAGCGCCGCGCGGGTGTAGGCCCGCGGGGCGCGCTCGGGTGCCGCGATGCGGCGCAACACGAGCGGGCCGACGAGCGCGACCGCCGGGGCGAGGAGGGCGGCGCGGAAGAGCCGCCCCAGCAGGTGGGCGCGCAGGAGGCGCGCGAGCGGGGTGCCCAGCGGCCGTACGGCGTGCGTGTAGCCGGCCGCCATCACGAGGCCGGCGACGTCGTCCGGGTGGCGCAGCGCCAGGGCGAGGGCGACGGGGGCGCCGGCTGAGTGCCCGAGCACGATCGCCGGCGCCGCGTCGAGTTCGCTCAGCAACCCGTGCAGTACGTCGGCCTGGACGCTCGGCGACCCGCTCTCTCGAGGAGAGTCGCCCTCGCCCCCCGACACGCGGTCACGCGGCACCCGCTCGCTGTAGCCCGAACCCGGCCGGTCGACGGTGATGACGCGGTAGCGGTCGCGAAGCAGAGGGGCCAGCTCGAGCTCGTGGTCGTAGAGGGAGCCCTTGGCGCCGTGAATGAGCAGCACCGTCGGGCCCTCGCCCTCGTTCCGAAGGTGCAGGCGCACGCCGTCGACGGTCACGAAGCGACCGAGCGCGGGCGCCCGCCGTGCGGCGAGCCGTGTCAGAAGGGGGGTCAGGGCGAACCCGGCCACGACGGCGAGGGCGAACCCGGCCACGACGGCGAGGGCGAGGCCGGCGAGGGTCGTGCCGAGGGCGACGATCAGGGTCCGCATGCCGTCAGTGTCCGCGACCGCGCCCAGCCGCAAACCCGGCGCCCAGCTCGAAGCACCGCGCGACCCGTTGCGCGCACGCGCCCGTCAGAGCCTCAGCACCAGCTTGCGCACCTCGGGGTCGTCGCTCGGCAGGATGTCGAAGCCGAGCGACTCGGCGAAGCGCGTCATGCCCGGGTTGGCGGCCAGCACGTGGCCGTAGATCTCGCGCACGTGCCGGTCCCTGGCCGCCTGGATCAGGGCATCCATCAGCTTGCTGCCGATACCCTTGCGCTGGTAGGCGTCGCGCACGAGGATCGCGAACTCGGCCTGCTCCTCGTTGGCGGTCTCCATGGTGAGACGGGCGACACCGAGCATGGCCCTGCCCTTGCGTCCCTTGGGCTGCCGCAGCGCGACGAGCGCGATCTCGCGGTCGTAGTCGATGTGGCAGTAGCGCACCAGCATCTCCTTGGTGACCTCGCGCACGGGGCCGAAGAAGCGGTACTCGGCCGTGATCGGGGAGAGCGACCCGATCATCTCGGCCCAGTCCGGCTCGTCCTCGGGCCGGATCGCGCGGATCACGGCCTTCTCGCCGTTGACCGGGACCTCCCAGTTGTACTTGCTCGGGTACATCGAGATCATCAGGTGCGAGCCCGGGAGCGTGATCTTGCGCACGTCCTTGGGCTCGATCACGAGCCGCGCGTCGAGCGCGCAGAGGCCGTCGGCGCGCACCTGCAGGGGGTTGATGTCGACCTCGACGATCTCGGGGAAGTCGACCAGCAGGTAGCTGAACTTCACGAGCGCCTGCTCGAGCGCCACCATGTCGACCGGCTCCTTGCCGCGGAAGCCCCTGAGCAGCTGCGAGACCTTGGTGCTCGAGATCATCGACTGTGCCAGCGCCTGGTTCAGGGGCGGGAAGTCGACAGCCACGTCGCGGTACAGCTCGACGCCGGTGCCGCCCATGCCGAACATGATCGCCGGGCCGAAGGTCGGATCCTTCTTGGCCCCGATGATGACCTCGTAGCCCCCGCGCGACATGGCCTGCACCGCCATGCCGATGATCTTCGCGTCGGGCCGTGCCTCCTTGACCCTGGTCGAGATCTTCTCGAACTGGTT
Organism: Thermoleophilia bacterium; assembly: GCA_035464075.1. GTDB lineage: Bacteria > Actinomycetota > Thermoleophilia > UBA2241 > UBA2241 > UBA2241. The sequence continues at coordinate 2,693 of DATHSP010000249.1, forward strand.
GGCGGCCTCGGCGGCGGAGCGCACGTTGAGGGCGATGCCGCCGACGTCGCTCTTGTGGGTGATGTCGTGGGAGAGGATCTTGACCGCCACGGGGAAGCCGATCTTCTCGGCCGCCGCGGCGCACTCCTTGGCCGTCGTCGCGACGACAGTCGGGACCACCGGGATCTGGTAGGCATCGAGCACTTGCTTGGCCTCGACCTCGCTGAGTATCGCGCGGCCGTCGTGGGCGACGCCGAGGAAGATCTTCTTGACGGCGTCGCGGTCGGGCTCGAAGTCGGGGAGTATGTCGGCCGGCGTCTCGTAGAGGTTCGCCAGGTTCCTCGTGTACTGGTACATGTACATGTAGGCGCGCACCGCGTCCTCGGGTGTGTCGAAGGTGGGCACGTGCGCGTCGCGAAGGATCCGCACGCCCTCGGCGACCTTGATCTCGCCCATGAACGAGGTGAGCAGCGGCTTGAGCTGGTGGGTGCGGGCGACGTCGACGAGCGCCTTGGCCGTCGCCGTCGGGTCGCTCATCGCCTGCGGGGTGAGGATCGCGAGCACGCCGTCGCAGCCGGGATCGTCGATGAGCGCCTGCGCGGCAGCGGCGTAGCGCACGGCGTCGGCGTCGCCGGCGACGTCGACGGGGTTGCCCCGGGCCGCGAACGAGGGCAGCGACTCGACGAGCTTGGCGTCGGTCTCTTCGGTCAACTCGGCGAGCTCGCCACCCAGGGTGAGCAGGCGGTCCGACGCCATGACGCCGGGGCCGCCGGCGTTGGTGACGATGCCGAGGTGCGGGCCGCGCGGGCTCGAGACGCGCGAGAGCGCCTCGCTGGCGTCGAAGAGGTCTTCGATCTCGTCGACGCGCACGACGCCGGCGCGCCTGAAGACCGCGCTGTAGAGCGTGTCGTCGCCGGCGATGGCGCCGGTGTGCGAGGCGGCCGCCAGGGCGGAGCGGGCGTGGCGGCCGCTCTTCACGACGATGATCGGCTTGCTCTTGGCGAAGTGGCGCGCCGCGCTCATGAACTTGCGCGCGTCGGTGATCGACTCGATGTAGAGGATGATCGAGGTCGTGAGCGGATCGGCCCCGAAGTAGTCGATGAGGTCGCCGAAGTCGACGTCGGCCATCGAGCCGACGCTGACGAAGGCCGAGAAGCCGACGTTATTGGCCGCGGCCCAGTCGAGGATCGCCGTGCCCAGCGCGCCGGACTGGCTGAAGAAGGCGACGCGGCCGCCCGGCGGGATCACGTGGGCGAAGGTCACGTTGAGGTTGAGCGCCGGGCGGATGTAGCCGAGGCAGTTGGGCCCGACGATGCGCAGGCCGTAAGAGTCGGCGATCTTCTTGACCTGGTTCTCGAGCTTGCGGCCCTCGGCGCCGATCTCGCGGAAGCCGGAGGAGACGATGACCGCGCCGCCGACCCCGGCCTCGCCGCACTCGCGCACGGTGGCCGGCACGTGCTTGGCCGGCACCGCGATGACGGCCAGGTCGATCTTGCGCGGCACCTGGCTGATCGAGGCGTAGGCCTGGATGCCCTGCACCGACTGGGCCGAGACGTTCACCGGGTAGACGATGCCGTCGTACTCGGCGCCGATCAGGTTGCGCAGCAGGATGTAGCCGACGGAGCCCTTCTTGTTGGAGGCGCCGATGACGGCGATGCTGCGCGGATCGAAGAGTCTCTCGAGGTTGCGTGTGCTCATGATCGCTCCCGGCTCCGGACGCGGGCGGTCAGGCCGCGGTCGTTGGCTTGATGGCTCCTCGGGTCACGGCGGGCGCCGCCTCGCGGCGCCCGCGGGAGCCGCTGCGCGGCGCCTCAGGCCGATCCGCGGCGCCCGCGGGAGCCGCTGCGCGGTGCGCCGGCACCGCTCTACGGTGCCGCACGCCGGCCCGCGGTGCGACAGCCGGCTCGATGCGCGCGGGAACGCGCCCGGGCCTCCGTCGTGCCCTACGTACACTACGCCGTGCGGGCCCGGACTTCATCCCCGGACCTCGTTCTACGCGGCGATGAACCGGCCGCCAGTCGCGGGCCCGATGGGCCTTGTGCCCCGACGCTTGTTCCACTGCGCCGCCGCGCTGGTCCCGAAGCGCCCGGCTGCGTAGTCCTCTCGCGGGGGGGATGGGGCCCTGTCTGGGGTGTCATCGAAAGCGCGAACGTCAACGCCTCCAGCCGCGGATACCGCGGCTCTGCTGAGCTCACCCTCGCGGTATCCGTCGTTTCGACGCCGATTCCCGACACCGAAATGACGCTTGCGGTGTCCGCCGCTGCCCGGCACCGAGATCACGCCTGCGACGTCCGCCGACCCACGGCACCGAGATCACGCCTGCGACGTCCGCCGACCCACGGCACCGAGATCACGGTCGTGCCCATGCGTCGTCTTCGCGCCGACCTCAGGCTTTCGCACCACAGCCCGCGTCCCCGCGTATGCGGGGAGTTCCGGCTGCCCTGCGCGGCCGCCACTGCCCCGCCCTGCACGCAAGCGACTGCCCCGCACGCGAGCGGTCCCGACGCCCGCTCGCGCGGCCCCGACGCCCGCTCGCGCGGCCCCGACGGTCCCTGGCAGGCGCCGAGTGGTCTTGATGGCTCGACCCGCGTCAGGTCGATCCAGCGGATCGCGGACGCGTGAGTCA
>DATHSP010000250.1:0-2527 GCA_035464075.1 Thermoleophilia bacterium
CGTGCGGTCGCTGGGATAGCGGCCGAGATCCACGTCCGGCTCTTCCTCGAGCGCGAGGCCGGCGTCGGCCGCGAGGGCGTGGTTGAGGTGCACGTCGCCGGCCCGGAAGGCGATCGATCGCGCCGCGCTCTCGGGGATGACGCGGTAGCGCACGCCGGCGAGCGCCGGAGGACCGCCCCAGTAGTCGGGGTCGGCGGCGAGCTCGACGACCTCGCCCTCGCGCCAGGCGACGAAGCGGAACGGTCCGGTGCCCACCGGCGCGCGGCCGAGCTCGAGGCCCGCGCCCGGGGGCACGATCGCGGTGGCCGGGAAGGGCAGGTTGGCCAGCAGCGGCACGAACGGCGGGTCGCTGACGAGGTCGATGGTGTGCGCGTCGACGATCACGATGTCGTCGATCTCGGCGACCAGGAAGGCACCGCGGGCCGCGGTGGCCGGGTCGGCGAGGCGGCGCAGCGATGCGGCGACCGCCTCGGCGTCGAGCGGGCGGTCGTCGTGGAAACGCACCCCGCGGCGGAGTTCCAGCCGCAGCACGGTGGGCTCGGGGCGGCTCCAGGCGACCGCCAGGCTTGGCTCGACGGAGCCGTCGTCCCCCAGCCGCACCAGGGTGTCGTACAGCTGGTTGGTGACCATGAACGAGTACCCCTCGATGGCCCGGTGGGGGTCGAGCGAGGTCGGGTTGAGGGGCAGGGCGGTGACGAGCACCTGCGCGGCGGCGAGTGCCGGCAGGAGCGCCAGGACCATGACCCCAACGAGCCTGAGGACTCTCGTCATCGGTTCACTCCGTCCGTCCCGGCCCGGGGCCGGCTGCGTAGGTGGGACGAGGTTAGCAGGTCGCGCGGCGGCGCGGACCGGCATGGCGGTGGCCTCGTGGTGGACGATGAGACGTACGTCTCCGTCGTCCACCCCGAGGCCCGTCATGGGGATGCGAGGTAGCGGTGCGATCACCCTGCGCGGACGTTAGCGAGCGCAGCGTGAGGTCAGCGTGAGGTCGACGCCTCGGCGCGGCGGCCGGACGTGGTCAGGCCTGGCCGAGCAGGTAGTCCACCACCTCGGCCGCCGTGTACGACGTCGCGCCCGGCTTGAGGACGCGGGTGATCGCGGCGAGGTCGTCGCCGCTGGTCACGAGCGGCAGCTCGGGCGTGGTCTGGCCCTTCTGGACCTGGCCGATGCCGACGTTGGCCATCAGGGCGTTGCACAGGCACTTGCGGCCGACGGTCTCCTCGATGTCGCCGCCCTTGGCGACGTAGTCCGCCACCGGCTCCGAGGCGCAGCGGTAGGCGAGCTTGCCCTCGTCGGTGCGCACCACCTCGCGCAGGTAGCCGAGGTCGCAGACGCGCGTGCGCTGCTCGTACACCTCGCTCTCGGAGAGGCTGCCGGGGAGGGTGACCACCTTGAAGGGGAAGCCCGTGGGCGAGGCCTTGGCGTCCGTGAGGACGTCGGTGTCGCCGGCGAGCACGCGGTCGATCACCTGCTGCTTGACGGCGGTCTCGAAGCCCGACTCGGCGCAGTAGGCGAAGATCGTGCCGACCTGGACGCCGGCGGCCCCCTCGTCCAGCGCCGCCGCGAGCGCCTCGGGGGAGCCGCTCGAGCCGGCGAGCCAGAACGGCAGGCCCAGCCCGCGCATCTGCTCGAGGTCGGCGCGGTCGCGGTCGCCGTAGACGGGCTGGCCGCGCTCGTCGAAGGTCTTGCTGCCGCGCGGCGGCGCGTTGTGGCCGCCGGCGGTGGGCGCCTCGACGATGAAGCCCTGGATGGCGCCGGTGGCCTTCTTGAGCAGGATGCTGGCCAGCGCGTGGGTCGAGATGATCGGGAAGAAGTCCGGGCGCCCGAGCTCCGGAAGGGCGTCGCCGCCGAGCTCCGCGGGGTCGAAGTGGGCGACCACCGGCTCGCCGTCGCGCGGGACGGTGGCGTCGATGCGCATCGACGTGCGGCGATGCTGCGACAACTCGTCGAGGATGCCGGGGATGTCACGGGGGATGCCGGCGCCCATCAGGACGTGGTTCACGCCCGCGAGCATGGCGCCGTACAGCGTCGCCATGTTGGGCAGCTGGATCTTGGTGAGCAGGTTGATGCCGATGGGGCCGTCGTGGTCCTCTTTCGCCAGGAAGACCTCGGTGAAGCCGGCGAGCGCCATCAGCCCGCGGTGGAAGCGGTTGCCCTCGACGGTGGGCAGCGGCAGCCGGAGGTACGGCTTGTCGGCCGGGCGCCCGTCGGGCAGGAAGTACCGGCGCAACGTGTCCTTCACGATGTCGCTGAAGGGGAAGTGCTCCATCGCGCGGCGCACGTGGCCGCCGACGTCGCCGTCCTGCAGACGGCGGACCATGACGGAGTCGATGCCCGTGCCGGAGACGACGCCGAGTTGCCCGCGCAGCGCGACGGCGCGTGCCAGGCTCCAGTTCGAGACCGCGACGCCCATGCCGCCTTGGATGATCTTCGGGTGACCGCCGCCGGCGATGCCGGCCGTCGCGAGCGCCGGGGTCCTGCCAGGGGTGGGGAATCGTGCGTCGCTCATGCGCGTCCTCAGGTCGTG
>DATHSP010000251.1:0-1665 GCA_035464075.1 Thermoleophilia bacterium
CCATATCGGCCGGGTCGAGCCCGGCCGCGTTCGACCGTTCGGCCGCGTTCGACCGTTCGGCCGTGTTCGGCCGTCCGGCCGCTTCACGGCCGTCGCGAAAGTAGACGAAGTACTCGAGGTTGTCCTTGGGCCCGGGGTGGCCGGAGTCGGTCATGCCGAGGACCGCGGCGCCCCGCTCTTCGAGCCAGGCGCCGACGCGCGCGAGCACTTGAACGTGCACGCCCTGGTCGCGCACGACGCCCCCCTTGCCGACATGGTCACGGCCGGCCTCGAACTGCGGCTTGACGAGCACGAGGCCCCGGTAGCCGGAGCGCAGGCATTCTAGCACGGGGCCCAGCGCCGTCGTCAGGGAGATGAAGGACACGTCGGCGGTCACGAACGAGGGCGCGAACGGTAGACGATCGGGCGTCAGCTCGCGCGCGTTGGTGCGCTCCATGACGGTGACGCGCGGGTCCTGGCGGAGGCCCCAGGCGAGTTGGCCGTAGCCGACGTCGACGGCGACGACACGCGCGGCTCCCCCTTCGAGGAGCCGCTCGACGAACCCTCCGGTCGAGCTGCCCAGGTCGATCGCGTCCTCACCCGTGACCTCGACGCCGAGGGCGGACATCGCGTGCTGCAGCTTGTCGCCGCCGCGCGAGACGTAGCGGCGTCGCGCGGCGACCGCGAGCACGGCGTCGGGGGCGATCTGGGAGCCGGGCTTGTCGACGACGGCGCCGTCGACCGTCACCTCGCCGGCGAGAACGGCGCCGCGAGCCTGGGCGCGAGAGTCGAAGAGGCCGCGCGTGACGAGCAGCGTGTCGAGCCGCTCGCGCACGGCGTCAGTGCGGGCGCGCGAGCTTCGCCGGGTCGGTCGCGGAGGCGTCGCTCGCCGCGGCGGACTGCCCATCGGCAGCCACCGCCTGCGTACCGGGGCCGGCGGGCTTCGCGGCGGCCTTCCGCGACCCGTCGACGGTGCGCCGGTGGCCGTGACCGCCTCCGCTCGCGCGACCGCCGTTACCGGGCTCTGCCGGCTCGAGCGCCGCCGGCGGCGCTGCGCCAGCGAGCGCGGCAGACGCAGCGGCGTCCGGCGCGACAGGCACGACGGCGTCGGCGGCGGCAGGCGCAGCGGAGGCGGGCGCGGCAGACACAGCGGCGTCGATCGCCACGGCCTCGGCCACGGCGGCGGCGACCGCCTCGGCCGTCAGGCCGGCGTCGCGGAGAAGCCGAGCCCGGTCGCCGTGCGGGACGAAGGCGTCGGGCAGGCCGAAACGCAGCACCTCGACGCGGCTCGGCGCGACCTCCTCCAGCACGGCGCTGCCGAAGCCGCCGGCGAGTACGTTCTCCTCGATCGTCACCAGCAGGCGGTGGGTGGCCGCGAGCCGCCCGAGCAGCTCGCAGTCGAGCGGCTTCACGAAGCGCGCGTCGACCACCGTCGGCGTGAGACCGCGCTCGTGCAGCAGCGCAGCGGCGCCTGCGGCGATGCCGACCCCGGTGCCGATGCCGATGAGAGCGACGTCGGCGCCCTCGGCGAGAACCTTGCCCCTCCCGACCTCGACGGGCTCGAGCACCTCGGGCGCCGCGAACGGCACCGCCATGCCGCGTGGGTAGCGCAGCGCCGCCGGGCCGTCGAGGGTCAGGGCGGTCGCCAGCATGCGCTGCAGCTCGAGCTGCGAGGACGGCGCCATC
>DATHSP010000252.1:0-1719 GCA_035464075.1 Thermoleophilia bacterium
AGCTCGACCGGGGCCTGCGCGGCGAGGGCCGAGGAGGCGGCGGCGCGGACCCGCCAATCCTCGTCCTCGAGGGCGGCGGCCACGACCGCCACGTCCGCGGCCGTCAGGGTCCCGCGCGCGAAACCGTTGACGGCGGTGGCGCGGATCACGGGCTCGGCGTCCCCGGCCAGGCGGCGCTGCGCCGCGCGGGCGGCGGGGTCGCCGGTGCGCGACAGCGAGTACGCCGCCGCGCGCCGCAGGTAGGGGTTGTCGCCGGCGGCGAAGCGCGCCGCGGCCTCGTGCCAGGGCGAGCCCTCCAGGCGCCACAGGTTGGCGAGCAGGGTCTCGAGCACCGCCGGGTCGCGCTCCGTGTCGAGCACCGCCGACAGCGGCCCCCAGGCCTCGGCGCCGGCGTGGCAGGCGGCCCAGACCGCCGCCTGGCGGACCCGGGGCGGTGCGGCGGTGAGGCCGCGCAGCGCGAGCTCGAGCCCCGGGCGGCCGAGCCGGCCCGCGGCCAGCATCACCTGCTCGCGGACCCGCGGGTCGGAGTCCTCGAAGTACAGGCCGAGCAGGGGCAGCCGGGCGGCGCTCGGGTTCGCGGCGAGGACCCGCGCCAGCGCGACACGGCTCTCCGGGTAGGGGTCCTGCAGCATGACCAGGGCGGGCCCCCGTTCGGCGCCCCAGCGGTCGAGGGCCTCGAAGAGGTAGCTCTGGCGGGCGGCGAGGGTGCTCGGCGACTGCGCCGCGGCCGGCGCCGCGCCGGCTGCGATCGCCGTGGCGAGTATCAGAGTCGTCGTCTTCACGCTTCAGGCTCCGTACAGCAGGCGGTCGCCGAGCACCGGCGGCAGGCCGGAGGCGAGGATGCGGCGGCGGGCCTCCATCGCCCGGTAGCTGACGCGGTAGAAGTACATCCGACGCTGCTCGGTGTCGAGCAGGGCGTAGGCCGCGCGCGGATCGCGGTCCCGCGGCTGGCCGACCGAGCCCGGGTTGACGAGGTAGCGGCTGTCGGGCTCGAGGTCGAGCACCATGCGGCGGCCGGAGATCAGGCGCACCCGCAGGGTGTGGCTGCCGTTCTGCTCGCGCAGCATGAACATCGAGGGCACGTGGGTGTGGCCGAAGAGGATGATCGGCTGGGGCGTGCCGGCGAAGGCGAGCTGCGCGTCGTAGGCCGAGAACACGTAGGCGTCCTCGTCGACGCTCGAGCCGTGGCAGATCGCGACCTCGTCGCTCAGCGCCACGGGGCCCTCGGGCAGCGACTGCAGGTACTCGAGGTTGCGGTCGTGCAGGTGCTGCAGGGTCCAGCGCGCGGCGTCGCGCGCGTAGCGGTTGAAGTACTCGGCGCTGTCGAGCCCGGCGCACACCCGGTCGTGGTTGCCGCGCACCGCGTCGAGGCCGGGCCCCAGTGAGCGCAGCCAGTCGAGGACGTGGTTGGGGGAGGCGCCGTACCCGACCGCGTCGCCGAGGAAGACCACCCGGTCGAAGCGCTTGCGGCGCACGTGCGCCCGCACCGCGTCGAGCGCCTCCCGGTTGGAGTGGACGTCGGACAGGATCAGGTAGCGCACGACGCCTCCCGGAGGGCGCCGGCCACGATCGCCGCGGCCTCGCCGGGCCCCTCGTCGCCCGCGAGCGCCACGGTGAGGTCGGCGCGGCGGTAGGCCGGCTGCCGCGCCTCCCACAGGCGCCGGGCCGCGGCCTCGCCGCCGTAGAGGGGCCGCCCGGCGTGGTCGGCTTCAAGGCGCC
>DATHSP010000253.1:0-8600 GCA_035464075.1 Thermoleophilia bacterium
TGCTCGGTGTCGGCGACCACCCGGCCGCCGCGCCCCGGTGAGGTCGACGGCAGGGAGTACCGCTTCCTGACCGAGGACGACTTCGAGCGCCGCGTGCGCGAGGGTCGGTTCCTGGAGTGGGTACACTACAGTGGTCACCGGTACGGCACGCTGCGTGACGACGTCGAGACGCGGCTCGCCGCCGGCGACGACGTCGTCCTCGAGATCGAGCTGCAGGGGGCCCGAGCGGTGCGCGCGGCCCTGGCGGGCGCGATCTCGGTGTTCATCGCGCCGCCGTCGCTGGCCGAGCTGGCCGAGCGGCTCAAGGGCCGCGGCACCGAGGGTGACGCCGCCATCGCCCGGCGGCTGCACATCGCCGAGGGCGAGGTCGCGGCGGCCGGCGAGTTCGACCATATCGTCGTCAACGACGACGCCGACCGGGCGGCCGCCGAGGTGGCCGCCATCATAGAAGCACGAAGAAAGGACAGCGGGTGGACAAGCCACGCATCGACGAACTCCTCCCGCACGCAGGCGGGTCGCGCTACGCGCTCGTGATGATCGCCGCCAAGCGTGCGCGTCAGATCAACTCTTACTATCACAGCCTCGGTGAAGGTCTCATGGGGGAGGGAGAGACGCTCACTCCACCGCTCATCTCGACGCGGAGCACGAACCTCCTCACCATCTCGCTCGAAGAGATCGCCGACGGCCTGCTCGAGTCGACCGCCGTCGAGTGACGCTGCCATGACCGGGGCGGGCGAGCAGAGCGGCGCCCCGGGCCCCGGCCGGCGGGTGCTGGTCGGCGTCACGGGGGGCATCGCGATCTACAAGGCGGTCGAGCTCGTGCGCGGGCTCGCCCGCGAGGGGTTCGCGCCGACCGTCGTCACGACCGCCGCGGCGCGGCGCTTCGTGACGCCGCTCACCTTCGCCGCCGCGTCCCGCGGGCCGGTCCTCGACGACGAGAGCGCCTGGCAGTCGACGGGCGGCTGGTTCGAGCACATCGACGCCGCCCGCGAGGCCGACGTCATGGTCGTCGCCCCGGCGACGGCCAACACGCTGGCCAAGATGGCGGGCGGCATCGCCGACAACCTTCTCACCGCCGTCTACCTCGCCTTCCGCGGCCCGGTCATCGTCGCGCCGACGATGAACTGGGCGATGTACGAGCACCCCGCGACGCAGGAGAACCTGCGCCGCCTCGCCGGGCGCGGCGTCGAGGTGCTGCCGACCGGGCGCGGCGAGCTCGCCTGTGGCGAGGAGGGCCTCGGGCGCATGGCTGAGCCCGAGGCGATCCTCGCCGCTGTGCGCCGCGCCTTCGCCGTCGCCGCCGCGGGGCCGTTGCAGGGCCGGCGCGTCGTGGTCACGGCGGGCGGCACGCGCGAGCGTATCGACGCCGTGCGCTACGTCGGCAACCGCTCGAGCGGCAAGATGGGCCGCGCCCTGGCCGACGAGGCCTACCTGCGCGGCGCCGATGTGACCCTGGTGGTGACCCACCCGGTCGAGGGTGCGCCGTACGCGACGGTGCCGGTCGAGTCTGCCGAGGAGATGGCGGCGGCCGTACGCGAGGCGACCGCGGCCGCCGACGTGCTCGTGATGGCCGCCGCCGTCGCCGACTTCAAGCCGCGTGAGGCCGAGGCGGGCAAGATCGAGCGCGGCGGGCGCGAGACGCTCGGCCTCGAGCTCGAGCGCACAGTCGACGTACTCGCCGCCGCGGCCCGGCCGGGGCTGCTGCGCGTCGCCTTCGCCGCCGAGGCCGGCCCGCGGATCGAGCGGGCGCGCGAGAAGAAAGCGGCCAAGGGCGTCGACCTGCTGGTCTTCAACGACGTGCTCGCCGAGGGCGTCGGCATCGGCGCCGACGAGAACGAGATCACGATCCTCACCGGTGACCGCGAGATCCACGTGTCACGACGCGACAAGCGCGCCTGCGCCGCGGCCGTGCTCGACGCGCTCGAGGAGGCCCTGACATGAGCGACCTGTCGCGCGACGCCGTCCTCGCCCTCGTCGAGGCGCGCGTCGCCAACGAGAACACGCGCCGCCACATGCTCGCCACCGAAGCGATCATGCGCGCCCTCGCCTCTCGCCTCGGCGAAGACCCCGACGTGTGGGGTCTCGCCGGCCTCGGCCACGACCTCGACGTCGAGGGCACCGAGGGCGACTTCAGCAAGCACGGTTCGCAGGCTGCCGAGGCGCTGCGCGCGGCCGGCCTGCCCGAGGCCGCCGCGCACGCCGTGGAGGCGCACAACCCGGCCACCGGGGTCGCCGCCGAGTCGACCCTCGACGTCGGCCTCATCGCCGCCGACCAGCTCAGCGGGCTGGTCACCGCGGCGGCGCTGATCCGCCCCGACAAGCGCCTCGCCGAGGTCAAGCCGAAGTCGGTGCGCAAGCGCTACCGCGAAGGGGCCTTCGCCCGCGGCGTCGACCGCGAGTCGATCGCCCGCTGCGGCGAGCTCGGTCTCGAGCTCGACGAGTTCCTCGAGCTCGGGCTCGTGGCGATGCAGGGCGTCTCCGCCGACCTCGGCCTCTGAGGGCGTCGCCGATGGACCCCGCGCCGCGGCGCGCGCCCTCCTTCGACGCCGAGAGCGAGGCGTACAGCCTCTTCCGTCGCGGCGTCGCCCTCCTGCGCGAGCGTCACCCCGCGCAGGCGGCCATGCTGCTCGGGCAGGCCCTGCGCCTCGAGCCCGGGCGCAACTCGATCCGCGAGGCCCTCGGCCGTGCCGAGTACGCCCTCGGGCGCTACGAGACGGCGGCGGAGCACTTCGCCGCCGTCGCCGGCGACGCCCCCGACAACGACTACGCGCGCTACGCCCTCGGCCGCTGCCTGCTGCGCCTCGGGCGCAGGGAGGAGGGGCAGGGGCAGCTGCGCCTGGCGCGCGCCCTGCGGCCCCAGAGCGACCTCTACCGCGCCGCCCTCGACGAGCTCGACTGATCGCCGTCCGCCCCGATGAGGCCCACCGGCGTCAGGGCATGCGCGCCGCAGGTGGCCGGCGTCGTGCTGTCTCTGAGGTTCCGCAGCTCCGGGAAGCCGGCACGCGTAGCTCCGCGAGACCGGCGACGGCGTCGCTGCGGGACCGTCGTCTGACTCAGACCGCGCCGGGCGCGGAGGCGCCGGCGCCTCCGGCCGGCGGTCCCAGCGCCTCGGGCCCCACGTGCGCCATCTTGAGCAGGACCGCGATGCGCTCGTCCACCGGCGGGTGCGTGGCGAAGAGCGCGCCGGTGTGCTGCCGGCGCAGGGGGTTCGCGATGTAGAGGTGGGCGGTCGCCCGGTTGGCGCTCTCGAGCCGGCCGGTGTCGCCGGCGATCTCGTGCAGGGCGCGAGCGAGCCCGAGAGGGTTGCGCGTGAGCTCGACCCCCGAGGCGTCGGCCAGGTACTCGCGGCGCCGCGAGATGGCGAACTGCACAGCGGCGGCGGCCAGCGGCGCGAGGATCGCGAGCAGGAGCGCGACGAGCATCATCAGCCCGCCCCCGCTCGAGTCGCCGCCGCGCCGGCGCCCCATGCCGAAGAAGGTCGAACGCAGGAAGAAGTCGGCGACGAGCGCGATGATGCCGACGAGGATCCCGACCAGCGTGGCGAAGCGGATGTCGTAGTTGCGGATGTGGGAGATCTCGTGGGCGACCACACCCTGCAGTTGCTCGCGGTCGAGGCGCTCGAGGAGGCCGCGCGTCACCGCGACCGCCGAGTGCGCGGGGTCGCGGCCGGTGGCGAATGCGTTGAGCGCCTCGTCCTCGATGACGTACACCGCCGGCGGCTGTGCGAGGCCGGCGGCGATCGTCATCTCCTCGACGACGTTGTAGAGGCGGGGCTCGTCGGCGTGGGTCACGAGGCGGGCGCCGCTGACGGCGAGGACCATCTTGTCGCCGGTGTAGTAGCCGATGAGACTCCAGGCGATGGCGACGACGCCGAAGACGCCGAGGAGGCCGAGCCCGCCGGCCTGCTCGCCGGTCCAGGCCAGGCCGAACACGTAGCCGATGAGGGCGAAGAGCGCCACGATGATCCCCATGAGGAGCCACGAGGCGCGCCGGTTGCGGGCGATCTGCTCGTACATGACTCTCTAGCGCTCGTCCCGATGACCGTCCGCGTCACGCGAGCGGCAGGTGTGGCCTCGCGAGCGGCGGCCGGTCACCGCAGGTCGACCTTGGGCACCTCGCGAGCGGCCTCCGGCGCCTCGAAGTACTGGCGCGGGGTGAAGTTGAAGAGCCCGGCGACGATGTTCGACGGCACCGTCTGGATCTTGTTGTTGTAGGTCAGCACGCTGTCGTTGTAGAACTGCCGCGCGAAGGAGATCTTGTTCTCGGTCGCGGTGAGCTCCTCCTGGAGGCTCATCACGTTCTGGTTCGCCTTGAGGTCGGGGTAGTTCTCGGCGACGGCGAAGAGCGACTTCAGGGCGTCGCTCAGCATGTTCTCGGCCTGGGCCTGGGCCTCCGGGCCGCGCTGCCCGGCGGCCACCGCCATGTTGCGCGCCTCCGTGACTCGGGTCAGCGTGTCCTGCTCGAACTCCATGTAGTCCTTGACGGCCTCGACCAGGGTGGGGATGAGGTCGTGCCGGCGCCGCAGCTGCACGTCGATCTGGCTCCACGAGTTGTCGACCTGGTTGCGCCGCTTGACGAGGCTGTTGTAGATCGCGACCAGGGCCAGCACGACGACCGCGATCACGACGAGGACGATGATGATGGTGAGGGTCACACGCGCTCCTTTCGGGGTTGGACGCTCCGCAGGTAGTGTACGCCGCCGCGAGCGGGCATCCTGTGTACACGTGGTCCGCCTTCAACTACCCTAGGAGACGCATGTCGTCACGTTCCCGCGATCTCGTCGTCAGCCTGGTGGCGGTCGCCGCCCTCGTCGCTCTTGCCGTCGGCGGCTGGTCGCTGGTCCGCGCGCGGGCGGAGGGGAGCGGCGCCGTGCAGTCCCCGGCGCCGGTCGTCGTGTCGACGCCCGGCCCGACGGCGAGCGCGGCGCCGCCCGAAGAGCCCGCCTACGAGACCTGGCTGGTCGGCAAGGCCGTGAGCGAGGTCGTCGTGCGCACGAAGCCCTCCGACAAGGCGGCGGTCAAGGTGCGCCTCGACAAGCGCAACTACCACGACTACCCGACGGTCGTGCTGGTCGACACCGCGCGCACCGTCGACGGGGTCACCTGGCATCGGGTGTGGCTCTCGGTACGGCCCAACGGCAGCCGGGGCTGGGTCAAGGAGGGCCAGCTCGCCTTCTACACGACCTCGGCGAAGATCGAGATCGACCTCTCCGAGCGCCTCCTCCGCGTCTACCGCCGCGGCGAGCTACGCGGCGAGTACCCGGTCGCCGTCGGCAGGCCCGCGTTGCCGACGCCGACCGGCTTCTACTTCGTCAACCAGAAGCTGGAGCCGGCCGACCCGGGCGGCGTCTACGGGGTGCTGGCGCTCGGCATCAGCGCCTTCCAGCCTGACCTCTCCGACTGGCCCAACGGCGGTCCGGTGGCGATCCACGGTACGAACCAGCCGGAGCTCATCGGGCAGGCGGTGAGCCACGGCTGCGTACGCATGCGCAACCGCGACATCCGTGAGGTCGGCCGGCTGGTGCCCGCCGGCAGCCCGGTGGTCATCAGCGAGTAGCGGCCCCCGGGCGCCCACAGTGCCAGGGGTGTCGCCCCGTCGGCTCGTCTGGCGGGCGCGGCGCGCCCGCCGGCATCACCAGTAGTCGCCCTGGATCAGGCGCATGTCGTGCGCCTTGCACTTCGGGCAGGTGTACGAGGCGGCTTTCTCGAGGAAGAAGAGCTGGCTGCCGCAGTCGGGGCAGTCGAACTCGTCGACCATGAGGTCGGCGCCGGTGAGGTCGACCTCGCGGATCGTCCCGCACTCGACGCAGTACGCGGGCATGCAGCGCTGGCGCGGGTCGTTGACGCTGACCCCCCAGCGCACCCGTTCGGCCTTGTAGCCGCACGCCCTGCACTCGAACGTCGTGTACTCGCCCATGCTCGGATCACGCCTCTCTGACGCGTGCCGCGACGCGGCGGCGCCGCGTCGACTCAACCGGGGGTATCGGCAGAATCCCCCCGCTCATTGAGGGCTCGCGGCGTTGTGAGGGTGCGCCGGGCGGTGCTATACTGCGTCGGTCAGGCAACACGCGCGGAGCGATCTGTGAAAGTCGGTGCGCAGCAACCGGCTTTTGTTTTTGTAGGGAGCGGTACATGCGGCGCAGCAGGCAGGAGCTCGAGGCCGTCGTCGAGGCGGCGCTGGCCGAGCCCTTCGCCGAGGTCGAGGTCGTCGATCTCGAGCTCAAGGGTGAGCGGCTGGTGGTGTACATCGACCGGCCCGGGGGCGTCGACCTCGACCTCTGCGCGGCGGTGACCGGGGCGCTCGACGGGCTGCGCGAGGAGTTCGCCCTCGAGGTCTCCTCGCCGGGGCTCGACCGCCCGCTGCGCAAGCCGGCCCACTTCGCCGCCGCCGTGGGCCAGGAGGTCGCCGTACGCACGGTGGCGCCGGCCGGCGGCCGCCGCCACTTCCGCGGGCGGCTGGTGAGCGCCGACGAGACGAGCGTGACCGTTGAGCTCACCGACGGCGGCGGTGAGGCAAGGCTCGAGATGAGCGATATCGCGCGCGCCCACGTGGTGTACGCGTTCGACAGGTGAACCGGAGGCCGTTGTGAGCAGAGAGATCATCGAGGCGCTGCACCAGATCGAGAAGGAAAAGGGGATCGCCTTCGACGCCCTGCTCGAGGCGCTCGAGGACGCCCTGCTCTCCGCCTACAAGAAGACGCCCGACGCGGTCGAGCACGCCAAGGCAGAGGTCGACCACGACACCGGCGACATGAAGGTCTACCAGCTCATCTTCCCCGAGCACGTCGACGTGGAGTCCCTCAAGGTCTACCAGGAGAGCGCGGCCGAGGCCGGCCCGGCGGAGAACCGCGAGGACTGGGTCCTCGACCTCTCCGGCGTCGACATGAGCGAGGTCGAGCGCATCGACGTGACCCCCGACGACTTCGGCCGTATCGCGGCGCAGACCGCGAAGCAGGTCATCATGCAGCGCATCCGCGACGCCGAGCGCGACCTCATGTTCGAGGAGTACGTCGACCGCGTCGGCGAGCTCGTCACCGGGGTCGTGCAGCAGAGCGACGCGCGCTACACGCTCGTCGAGCTCGGCCGCGTCGAGGCGCTGCTGCCCAAGAGCGAGCAGATCGAGACCGAGCACTACGAGCACGGCGCCCGCGTCAAGGCCGTGATCGTCAAGGTGGAGGACTCGACGAAGGGCCCGCAGGTCATCCTCTCGCGCAAGAACGAGCAGCTCGTACGCCGGCTCTTCGAGATCGAGGTGCCCGAGATCGCCGACGGCCTCGTCGAGATCCGCCAGGTGGCGCGCGAGACCGGCTACCGCGGGCGCGACGGCAAGCCCGTGCCCGGGCGCTGCAAGATCGCCGTGATCTCACACGCCGACGGGGTCGACCCGGTCGGCGCCTGCGTCGGGCCGCGCGGCTCGCGCGTGCGCATGGTGGTCAGCGAGCTGCGCGGCGAGCGCATCGACATCATCCCCTACCACGACGACGCCGCGCGCTACGTCGCCAAGGCGCTGTCGCCGGCGCGCGTGCGCGAGGTGCTGGTCGACGACGAGGACCAGTCGGCGACGATCATCGTGCCCGACGACCAGCTCTCGCTGGCCATCGGCCGCGACGGGCAGAACGCGCGCCTCGCGAGCAAGCTCACGGGCTGGCGCATCGACATCCGCAGCCAGCAGCAGCAGGCCGAGGCCGAGGCCGACATGGAGTTCGCCGAGGACGAAGGCGTCGTCGGCCAGTGCATGGCGGTCACGGCGACCGGCAAGCGCTGCCCCAACCAGGCGGTCGGCGGCTCGCGCTACTGCAGCATCCACGCCGACTACGTCGAGCCCGAGGCGCCCGAGGGCGACGAGGCCGGCGACGAGGCCGAGGCCCCGGCGGCCGACGAGGCCGGCCCCCCCGCGGCAGACGCCGCAACGGGGCCCGGGGCGGAGGCTGCGGGTGAGGCCGGCGAGGCGCCGGCCGGCGACGGCGCGGAGCCGGAGGCGTGACACTGTGGGCGCGCCGGAGCGCACCTGCGTCGGCTGCCGCGAACGCAGGCCACAGGGCGACCTGATACGATTCGCCCTGCGTGACGGGCGGCTCACGCTCGCCGGGCCGGCCGCGCCCGGCAGGGGCGCCTACGTGTGCCCCGCGCAGAGCTGTCTCGAGGCGGCCCTCGGGCGACGCGCCTTCGCGCGCGCCTTCCGGGGCCCCGTGACCATCGACAAGGCGACCGTGCACGAGTTCGCGGTCGCCTGCGAACAGAGAAAGGCGGTGAGGTGAGTGGCCAAGAAGCGCAAGGTCTCCGACATCGCCCGCCAGCGCGGGACGAGCGTCGACGACGTCCTCGCTCACCTCAAGAAGGCGGGCATCGAGGTCGTCGACGGAGAGGTCAACGTCGACGATGAGGCGATCGAGAAGGCCTACGCGGCGCCCGCGGGCAACGCGGTACGCCGTCGCTCCGGCGGCGGCACGTCCACGAAGAAGCGCCGGGTCATCATCGACGCGGGCGCCTCCAGGCGCGGCGGCGGCCCCGGCGACCGGCGTCGCGGTCGCGGTCGGGGCAGAGGCCGCGAGCGCGAGGAGCAGCAGACCGCGCCGGTCGTACCGACCGGCCTCGTCAAGG
>DATHSP010000254.1:0-7475 GCA_035464075.1 Thermoleophilia bacterium
CTGCGTCCCGGGAGGCCGCGGCGACGCGGCGCCTCCGGGCCGCCGCACGACCGACGACCGACAGGAGCGGATGACCATGCACCTTGAAGAGCGCTACGCGCTGCTGGACGTGACCGTCGTCGACGGGCTGGGCGCCCCGCCCCGGGAAGGGACGGCCGTCGTCGTCGACCGCGGGGAGATCGCGGCGGTCGTGCCGATGGCCGAGTACCGCCGCGCCGGTGACGTCCAGGAGGTCGACTGCGGCGGCCACTTCGTCACGCCCGGCCTCATCGACGCCCACGTCCACCTCGCCGGCGGGCGGGCGGGCATGGAGGACCAGGAGCTCGGCGTGCTCATGGAGCCGAAGCTCGTGCGCGCCGTGCGCTCCGTGGCTGAAGCCCAGGCGCTGCTCAAGCGCGGCTTCACCGCGGTGCGCGACATCTCGTGGAACGGCCTCTATCTGAAGAGGGTCTTCCGCGAAGGTTCGCTGCCCGGCCCGCGGGTGATCGCCTGCGGCCCCGGGCTCTGCCGGACCGGCGGGCACGGCGACGCGTTCCAGTACGAAGAGGACTACGTCGTGCGCAACCACTTCTGGGCCGTTCTGGCCGACGGTCCGGACGAGATCCGCAAGGCGGTGCGACGCCTGCTGCGCGAGGGCGCCGACCAGGTCAAAGTCTGGGCGAGCGGCGGCGACAACTGGGCCAACGACCGCAACCGCGACCAGCACTACACCCTGGAGGAGCTCCAGGTGGCGGTCGCCGAGGCGCACATGCAGAAGGGCACCCTGGTGTGCTCGCACGCCGAGAACCTGCAGTCCGCCCGCGACTCGGTCGCGGCGGGGGCGGATACCATCGAGCACGGCGAGGAGCTCGACGAGGCTCTGTGTGAGGAGATGGCCGCGCGCGGCGTGATCCTGGTGCCGACGCTCGAGCTGCTGGTGACCTGGTTCACGCACTTCGCCGCGACGACCGACGCGCCGATCGAGCACCTCCGCCCCCAGGTCTTCCTGCACCGCGACGTCGACGAGGTCCCCGACGCCGACTCCGGGCGGCGCTACGCCCAGGGCGTCATCGACAACGTCCGGATGGCCCGGGCGAAGGGCGTGAAGATCGCCCTCGGCTCCGACACGGTCTTCACGCCCCTCACGCCCTACGGCGAGTACAGCGCCCGCGAGTTCAAGGCGCTCGTCCAGTACGGCGGCATGACGACGCTGGAGGCCATCGAGGCGGCGACCCACACGGCGGCCGAGGCGCTCGGCATGGCGCACCGATTGGGGTCGATCGAGGCGGGCAAGGCAGCCGACATGCTCGTGGTGACCAGGGACCCGACCGCCGACCCGGAGGTGCTGTACGACGCCGCGAACATCCGCTGGGTCCTCGCCGGCGGCAGGCTGGCGGTCGAGGAGGGCCGGCTCGCCTTCTGAGCGGGCGCTTCGTCTACCGGGCGGGCGGCTCTCCCGCCGCGTCTGCTCTCCCGTCCGCTGCCAGGGCGCGCTGAACGGCGGGCTTGAGGAGTTCGAAGGCGTACTCGTCGTCGACGGCGGCGGGGTCGAGCGCGACCTGGAGGGCGAGACCGTCGACCGCGGCGAGCACGAGGCCGGCGGTGGCGAGCAGCCGCCGGCGGGCTTGCGGATCGTCGGGGAGGGTCACGCCGCAGGCCTTCAGCGTGACCTCCCGGTACCACTCGTACAGCCTGGCCATGCGCGGGCGCAGCTCGGGATCGCGCAGGGCGTGCGGGGCGATCTGGAAGAAGGCGCGATACGCATCCACGTCTTCCGCAAGTTCCCGGAGCCCGTGGATGTAGGCGCCGACGCGCTCCTCGCCGGGAGGCATCTCGTCGGCCGCGGCCACCAGGGCGACGTAGGCGTCGTGCACCAGCGAGTCGAAGAGCGTCTCGATCAACCCCGCCTTGCTCCCGAAGTGGTGCGTGATCGAGGCCTTCGTCTCGCCGGCCTCGAGGGCGATGCTCTCGATGGTGAGGGCATCGAAGCCGCGCTCGACGAGGAGGCGGCGCGCCGTCTCGAGGATGTAACGCGCCGTCGGGCTGAGGGTCGAGAGCGGGTTGTCCACGGCCAGCCCGGGGTGCTCGGGCCTCGCGGGGCGCTTCGGCGGTCGTCCCCTCTTGCGCTGCGGCTGACCGGTCGCGCCGGTGTGCTCCTGCATGGACGGGAGTATAGACCCTTGTGTGTGGAGGAGGCCGCCCCGCGCGATGGAGAAGGAGCCGCGCCGTCGAGGTCCACGCACCGTCGCGACGGAGGAACACCCGCCCCGGCGCCGAACTCGGCTGCCAGAGGGGGCTGCCGACAAACCAGTACTCCTTCGGCTCGCTCGACTGGTCATTCCCGATCGCCGGCAGCCCCCTTCGTCCGCCCCGGGAACGGGGCGGGGAGGGGCCGCAGGGCCGCGCGACGCGCGGCGGGGCGGCCCCCGTCAGGTTGACTTGAGGTGCGAGGCGCGCATAATCGGGCGTTGGCCGGCGGCGACCCCGAGAGGAGGAGCCCGCCCATGATCGTCTTCGAAGACGTGACCAAGATCTACGACCCGGACGTGGTCGGACTCCAAGATTTCACCTGCCACATCGGCAAGGGAGAGTTCGCCTTCCTCGTCGGAGCCTCCGGCTCCGGCAAGTCGACGCTGATCAAGCTCGTCCTCAAGGAGCTCGAGCCCGACGAGGGCCGCATCCTCGTGGCGGGCCGCAACCTCAACACACTGTCGCGCCGCAAGGTCCCGCTGCTGCGGCGCAACATCGGCTGCGTGTTCCAGGACTTCAAGCTGCTGCCCAACAAGACCGTGTACGAGAACGTCGCCTACGCCCTCGAGGTGGTCGGCGAGCCGCGCCGCTCGATCCGGCGCAAGGTGCCCGAGATCCTCAGCCTGGTCGGGCTCTCCGACAAGGTCAACAGCCGGCCGCACGAGATCTCGGGAGGCGAGCAGCAGCGCGTCTCCGTGGCGCGCGCCTTCGTCAATCACCCGCCCCTGCTTCTCGCCGACGAGCCGACCGGCAACATCGACCCCGACACGGCGATCGGCATCATGCAGCTGCTCGTGCGCATCAACCGCACGGGCACGACCGTCCTCGTGGCCACCCACGACCGTGACATGGTCAACCGCATGCGGCGGCGCGTCCTGCAGCTCGATGCGGGGCGCCTGATCCGCGACGAGCGGCGCGGCAGCTACGACCATCCGGTCGAGGCCGAGCCACTGCTGCAGGAGGTCTGAGCGTGCGCTTCGGCTTCTTCCTCCGCGAGGCGCTCGGCTCGATCAAGCGCAACTGGGTCATGACCATGGCCGCCGTCATCACCGTCTTCATCTCGACGGCGATCCTCGGCGCCGTACTGGTCACCGACCGCAACCTCGACCGCGGCGCCACCTCGCTCAAGAACCGCGTCACCATCGAGGTCTTCATCAAGGACGAGGCCGGCCCCGAGGGGCAGCAGGCGCTCGAGCAGAAGATCGCCGCCATGCCCGAGGTCAAGTCCTTCACCTACATCAGCAAGGACGAGGCCCTCGAGCGCTTCAAGGAGCGCTACGGCGAACGCATCGTCCAGAACCTGCCCATCAACCCGCTGCCGGCCTCGTTCGAGATCCAGGTCAACGACGCCGACCAGGTCGAGACCGTGGCGCAGCGGTTCTTCGACGACCCCAACGTCGACAACGACAAGGGCACGACCAACGGGGTGCAGTACGCCCAGGCGACGGTGCGCAAGATGCTCGGCACCATCAATCTCGTGGAGAAGGTGATGTGGGTAGTCACCGCCGTCTTCGGCATCGCCGCCGTGCTGCTGATCTCGACCACGGTGCGGCTCTCGATCTTCGCCCGCCGGCGCGAGATCGAGATCATGCGCCTCGTCGGCGCGACCAACTGGTTCATCCGCTGGCCGTTCGTGCTCGAGGGCTTCATGACCGGGCTCGTGGGCGCCGTGCTGGCGGCGCTCGCGGTCTACGGTTCGAACTGGACGATCTTCAACTGGATCAAGAGCACCGACCTCGACTACCTGAGCATCGAGATCTACCCGCTGTGGCTGCAGGCCGGCACCTGGCCGCTGGGCATGCTCTTCACCCTCGCGCTCCTCGGCGCCGTGCTCGGCGCCGTCGGCAGCATCTTCGCGATGCGCCGTTATCTGAGAGTATAGGAGGAGGTGCGCGCCGCCCCGGCCTACAGGAACGGCCGGGGCTGCCGAAGAACCGTAGAGGACGCCATGCCCCGCCATCACCGCATCCTCATCCTTCTGATCGCCGTCACCGTCGGCCTCCTCGCCGTGGCCGGCGGCCTCGTCGCCGTGCGGCCCGCGGCCGCCGACGAGCTCTCCGACGTACAGGAGAAGCTGAGCCTCACGCGCGAGCGCATCGACGCCGCGCGCGCCCAGGCGAAGACCCTCGACGGGCAGCTCGAGACCCTCGACGCGCGCCTCACCTCGATCGACGACAAGCTCGCCGCGCTGGGCTCCGAGATCGCCGTCATGCAGCAGAAGCTCGACGTCACGAAGGAGAAGCTCGCCGTCGTGCGCGAGCAGCTGCGCCTGAAGAAGCTCGAGCTCGCCGAGGCCGAGCGCGAGCTCGCGCTCCAGGAGGCGGCTTTCCAGCAGCGCGTCGTGCTCACCTACAAGACGCGCGAGATCGACTACCTCGACATCGTCCTCGAATCGAGCAGCTTCGACGACCTCGTGACCCGGCTGCGTCTCGTGCGCGAGCTGGTCGGCAGCGACAACGACCTCGTCGCCCAGCTCGAGGCGACGCGCGCCCGCGTCGAGCGCGAGAAGTCAGAGATCGCCGACCAGGAGCAGGAGGTCTCGGACCTCGCCCGCGAGCTCCAGGACCAGAACGACCGGCTGCTCGCCCTGCGGGCCGCCGAGCAGGAGCAGCGCGCCGAGGCGGCGGCGGCGCGCGCCGACAAGGGGCAGGCGCTCACCGCCGTCGAGCAGAACCTCGAGGAGCTCGAGAAGCAGGAGCGCGACCTCCTCGCCGAGAGCCGGGCGCTGGCCAGCGTCATCAGCGGCGGCTCGTCGAGCGGCGGCGGCAGTGGCGTGCTCATCTGGCCCTGCGGCGGCACCGTCGTCTCGGACTTCGGCTGGCGCACCCATCCGATCCTCGGCATCGAGCTCTTCCATAACGGCATCGACATCGCCGCCCCGTACGGCACGCCCATCAAGGCCGCGGCGAGCGGCAAGGTGACCATGGCGGCCTGGTACGGGGGCTACGGCAACTGCACGATCATCGACCACGGCGACGGGCTCTCGACGCTGTACGCGCATCAGAGCTCCTTCAAGGTCGCCGCCGGGCAGAGCGTCTCCCAGGGTCAGCTGATCGGGTACGTGGGGTCGACGGGGCTGTCCACGGGACCGCATCTGCACTTCGAGACGCGGGTCAATGGGCAGCCGGTCGACCCGATGAGGTATCTTCCCTGACGGACCCGTCACTTCGGTGACGGGCGTCAGACTTCTCTCTTCGCGGAGGTGACGGACGTGCGCGCCCTCAAGACGGGCATCGTGGTGGTGCTCATCGCCCTCGGGTTCCTGGGCGGCTTCTTCGTCGGCTGGGCGCTCAACGACGCCGGCGTCGTGCGCCTCGGCGGGGGTGGCGACGCGGCCGGTGACGTCTCCGAGCTGCAGGAGCGCATCCTCGAGGAGCTCGACGACCGCTACTACCGCGAGGTCGACGTCGACGAGCTCAAGGAGGGCAGCGTCAAGGGCATGCTGAGGGCGCTGGACGACCCCTACACCGCCTTCCTCACCGCCGACGAGACCCAGCGCCTGAAGGAGCAGACCGAGGGCGAGTACTCGGGCATCGGGGCGGCGCTCGAGAAGAAGAACGGCGCCCTCGTGATCACCCGCGTCTTCGAGGGCTCCCCGGCGGCCGAGGCCGGGCTCGGGCCCGGCGACGCGATCGTCAGCGTCGACGGCGAGAGCACGGCCGACGTCGCCATCGAGACCAGCATCTCGCGCATCAAGGGCGAGGCCGGCACCGAGGTCGAGCTCGAGGTGCGCAAGAAGGGCGAGAAGACGACCGGAGTGCTCACCGTCACGCGGCGCACGATCCCGATCCCGCAGACCGAGACGGAGATGCTCACCGTCGACGGCACGAAGGTCGGCTACGTCCAGCTCTACGACTTCTCCGAGGGCGCCGGCGACCAGGTCCGCGAGGACGTCGCGGGGCTGATCGACGACGGCGCCCAGGCCGTGGTCCTCGACCTGCGCTACAACGGGGGCGGCCTGCTCTCCGAGGCGGTCGACGTGTCCAACGTCTTCCTCGAGGGCGTCGTCGTCTCGACCAAGGGCCGCAACTCCCCGCTCGAGGTGTTCGAGGCGCAGGAGGAGGTCGAGACCGAGGTGCCGCTCGTCGTGCTGGTCAACGAGTACACGGCGAGCGCCTCCGAGATCGTCGCCGCCGCCGTCCAGGACCGCGACCGCGGCACCGTCGCCGGCAAGACGACCTTCGGCAAGGGCAGGGTGCAGACCATCGTGCCGCTCGACGACGGCGCCAGCCTGCGGCTGACGACGGCCGTCTACTACACGCCCGCCGGCAGGGACATCAACGAGAAGGGCGTCGAGCCCGACGTGAAGGCGGTCGACGACCCCGACACGAAGCGCGACGAGGCGCTCCAGCGCGCCCTCTCGATCGTCGGCGCCGACTGAGGTCTCCGTGACCCGAAGGGAGCGCACGGGTACGCCCGCGGCGCCGCTGCCGTACCGCGTCGCGCGCTGGGGCAAGTTCTGGTCGCTCGAGCCCGTCTTCGGCGACGAGCGCGCCTACCTGACCGCCAAGGGCGGCTTGCCGCCACGCCTGGACGACCTCGTCCTCGCCGTGCCGGTGCACGGCGACCGGCGGCGCATCGTCGAGGTGCTGGGGCCCGCCGACGACCTGGCGGCCGTCCTTCGTGCCCTGCTGTGGGCGAAGGGCGTGCGGCAGGGGTTCGGCGACGATGTGGCGGACGAGGCGGCGGCCGTCGCGGCGCGCGCCGCGCGCGCGGACGACGGCCGCCGCGACCTCGCCGGCCTGCCGACCTTCACCATCGACCCCGACACGGCGCGCGACTTCGACGACGCGATCTCGGTCGCCGCCGAGCCCGGCGGCGGGTACCGCGCCCACGTCCACATCGCCGACGTCTCGTACTTCGTCGACGAGGACGGTGCGATCGACCGCGAGGCGCGGCGGCGCACCTCGAGCGTGTACCTGCCGCTCTTCGCCGAGCCGATGCTGCCGGCGGCGCTCTCCAGCGACCTCTGCAGCCTCGTGCCGCGGCAGCCGCGCAAGTGCATGACGGTCGAATTCACCTTCGACGGGCAGGGCCGGCGCACGGCGGTGCAGTTCTACCGCTCGCTGATCCACAGCGACCACCGCCTCACGTACGGCTTCGCCGACGCCGTGCTGGCCGCGGCCGGTGCCGACGGCGCGGCCCTCGGGCTGCTGCCGGCCGGCGCGGGGCGCGAGGCGGCGGCGGAGGCCGCCGCGGCACTCCCGGCGCCGTCAGCGCTCGAGACGCTGCGCGCGGCCACGCCG
>DATHSP010000255.1:0-3495 GCA_035464075.1 Thermoleophilia bacterium
CGGCGGCGGCGAGACGACGCTTGGGGCCGGCGTCGCCGTGTCCGCCGCCGGCCGCGTCGCCGGCATCAGGCTGCAGCGCTGCGAGCTCGGCGAGCCCGACGCCTCGGGCCGGCGTCAGCCGGTCCCCGTCGAGGGCTCCGAGTTCGAGCTCGCCGCCGACTCGGTGATCTTCGCCGTCGGCCAGGCGCTGGTCGAAGACTTCGCCCGCGGCTGCGATGGTCTCGAGCTGAAGGACGGCCAGATCTGCGTCGACCGCGACACGATGATGACGACCCGCGAGGGCGTCTTCGCCGGCGGGGACGCCGCGGCCGTCGGCTTCTACACGGCCATCGAGGCGGTCGCCGCCGGCCGCCGCGGGGCGGCCGCGATCCACAACTTCCTGCGCGGCGAACGCCTGCTGCCGGTGTGGGACGACAGCCGCTCCGAGGCACGCCCGACCGACGAGGAGCTCACCGCCGTGGAGCCCGGCCAGCGCGTGCCCATGGCGATGGTCGACGGGGTGAGGCGACGGAGCGACTGGGCCGAGGTCAGCCACGGCTACTCGGCCGAGGAGGCCGTCGCCGAGGCGCAGCGCTGCCTCAACTGCGCGGTCTGCTCGGAGTGCGACTCCTGCGTCCGCGCCTGTCCTTCCGGGGCCATCGACTGGGACCAGACCGAGACCCTCGAGGAGCTCTCCGTGGGCGCCGTCATCCTCGCGACGGGCCACCAGCAGTTCGACGCCGCCCGCAAGGCGCCGCTGGGCTACGGGCGTCACGCCAACGTCCTCACCCAGGGCCAGCTCTCGCGGCTCCTCTCCGCCGCCGGCCCGACCGAGGGCGAGCTCTGCCGGCCGTCGGACGGCGCCGTCCCCAGGCGCATCTTCATGCTCCAGTGCGTGGGCTCGCGCGACGTCTCGAGCACCGGCAACCAGCACTGCTCCGCGGTCTGCTGCCTCTTCGCCACGCTCAACGCCTCGCTGATCAAGCAGCACTACCCGGACGCCGAGGTCACCATCGGCTACACCGACCTGCGCGCCCCCGGCAAGGCCCACGAGGAGTACTACCGGCTCGTCCAGGAGCGCGGCGTGCGCTACGTGCGGGGGCGGGTCGGCGAGATCCTCGAGGAGAAGGACGGAAGCCTGCGCGTCCGCCTCGAGGACACGATGACCGGGCGCAAGCAGGAGGACGTCTACGACCTCGTCGTGCTCTCCGCCGGGCTCGAGGCGAGCGAGGGCACGCGCGACATCGCCCACGTCGCCGGGGTGCAGACCGGGGCCGCCGGCTTCATCCGCGAGTACCACCCCAAGCTGGCCCCGGTCGACACGCAGCGCGCCGGCATGTTCGTGGCCGGCACCGCGCAGGGCCCGAAGAGCATCCCCGACTCCATCGCCCAGGCGAAGGCGGCGGCGGCGCGCGTGGTCGCCATGCTGGCGAGCGGCTACACCATGACCGCCGCCCAGGTGGCGGCCAGCGACCCCGAGGTGTGCATCGCCTGCGGCGTCTGCGAGGAGGCCTGCCCGCAGGGCGCGATCCGGCTCACGACCGGCGCCGGCGCCCACTCGATCGTCGACCCCAACATCTGCCGCGGCTGCGGGATCTGCGCGGCCGAGTGCCCGACGGGGGCCGTCCAGCTCGGCCGCTTCTCGGACGCCGAGGTCCTGGCGGAGGCGACGGTATGACCGAGCGCTCGATCGTCGCCTTCTGCTGCCGCGAGTGCGCCTACGCGGCCGCCGACGCCAGCGCCAACGCGCGCACCCCGCTGCCGCCGACGGTGCGCCTCGTGTTGCTGCCCTGCACCGGTCGCGTCAGCCCGCTGCACCTGCTGAGCGCCCTCGCCGAAGGCGCCGACGGCGTCATGGTCGCGGGCTGCCTCGAGGGCCAGTGCCACTACCGCGAGGGCAACTTCAACGCCATCGACCGCGTGAAGTTCGTCCAGCGCCTGCTCGAGAGCGTCGGCGTCGAGCCCGAGCGCTGCCGGATGTTCACGATGAGCGCCGGCGAGCCTCCGAAGTTCGTCGCCGCGGTCAGGGAGATGGACCGCGTCGTCGGCGCGCTGCCGCCGCTGGCGCGGCGCGCGGCCGGCGAGCCGGCGCTTGCCGCCGCCGGAGGTGAGCGCTGATGCCGCTCACCGACCGCGGCCGCGAGATCCTCCGGCGCCTGCCGCCGACCCACGCCCGCTCGAGCGGGAGCATCGGCTGCGAGATCGTCCGTCACGACGACCTCTGCATCGGCTGCGGCACCTGCGCCAGGAACTGCCCGACCGGCGCCAGCCGGCGCGGCGCGACCTTCGACGTGCACCAGCTGCTCGACGCCCCGGCCGGCAGCCGGCGCGGCGAGCTCGGCGCCGCCCTGCGCCGCCTGATGCGCACCCAGCCTTCGGGCCCTGTCGAGGTGCCGCCGCGGGTGACCGTGTTCCGAACGATCCTCTACGACGACGAGCGCTGCATCGGCTGCGGCAGCTGCGCGCGCAACTGCCCGGTCGAGGCGATCGAGGCGCGACCTCCGGACGTGCCGGCCGGCGCCGAGAGCCAGACGGGCGCCGTCGGAGATGAGGGCTCCGCGATCGCGGCGGCCGCCGCGAGACGGAGCGCGGAGACGGCGTCGTGAGCTCCCGTGCGGAGAACCCGTTCGTGATCCTCTGCGAGTGCGCCGGCACGATGGAGAACATCGACTTCGACCGCCTCGAGAAGGCCGCCGGCGAGCACGCCGAGGTCCTCCGCGGCCGCCACTGGTGCAGCCGCGAGGGCAAGGCGCGCCTGCTCGAGCTGATGGAGGCCGCCGAGGGCCGCCGGCTCGTCTTCGCCGGCTGCTCCGCCGACTTCGCGGCGCGCCGCTTCCAGAAGCTGCGGGCCCGCGGCCTGCACCTCGAGATCGCCGACATCCGCGAAGGCTGCAGCTGGGTGCACGACGAGGACGTCGCGACCGTCACCGGCAAGGCCGCGAAGCTCGTCACGGCGGCCCTCGACTGGCCGGCCGCCGCGGCCGACGAGCTCGCCCACGGCGAACGCCGCGACGGCGTGCTCGTGATCGGCGGCGGCGTGGCCGGCACGCAGGCCGCCGCCGAGATCGCCCAGATGGGCCACCGCGTCGAACTCGTCGAACGGCGTCCCTTCCTCGGCGGCCGCGCCGCCCGCATCGGCACCGTCTTCCCCACCAACGACTGCGGCCAGTGCCTGCCGAGCAGCGACCAGCAGGCCGGCGTGCGCAAGTGCTTCCACCGCAACCAGGTGATCGACCACCCGAACCTCAACATCTGGCGCCGCACCACCGTCGAGTCGGTCCAGGGCCGCCCCGGCGACTTCGAGGTCTCCCTCCGCCGTCTGCCCAACATCGTGACCGACGCCTGCGTCAACTGCGGCACGTGCGAGACGGTCTGCCCCGTCGAGGCCTCCGAGGCCGGCAAGAAGGCCATCTTCACCGAGTACTACGACGGCAGGGTCGTGCGCACGGTCGACCTCGACAACTGCACCTTCTGCGGCGCGTGCGTCGAGGAGTGCCCGGTGGACGCGATCGACTT
>DATHSP010000256.1:0-1982 GCA_035464075.1 Thermoleophilia bacterium
CATGAGTCCCCCCTTGCTCGTGCCCCGGCCGGGGCTGTGCCGTGCCGGCCGGGGATCCCCCCCATGGGCCGTTCTGACACCCGTTGGTGGCCACAGGCTACTACACGGCCTCTCGCTTGCCTATGAGGCGGCCGTGAGCACGGCGCTGCCCCTCGCCAAGGTCGCGGAGCCACCGGCGCGGCAGCCGAGGTCCCGATCCCGATGGGCGCAAACGTCGCCGGGCCCGCGCTCCATGGTGTCGAAGGCAAGACGTTCGGTCAGCTGACGAGCGGTCTTGCCAAGTCGTATCCCGGCGCCGTGGCCGAGCACATCCAGATGTTCAAGTGAGGCGCCCGGCGCGCCACTCAAGGCGCGCCTGAGTGTAGGACGAACGGAGGGCCGGTCTTCGCGAGAAGACCGGCCCTCCGTGGCCCCAATGTAAGGCGCCTTGCCGTCAGCCCATCAGGCGCCTCAGTGCGACTCGCGACTCAGAACCCGATCGCCTCCGCGTCGCCCGCGTGTCCGTTGCCGTTGCCGTTTCCGTTCTTGCCGTTCCCGCCGTTCTTGCCGGTGCCGCCGTCGTTGGGCGGGTTCGAGAGCAGTTCGAGGACCTCGTGGGAGACCGGCTGTTCGCGCAGGAGGATCCCGTACAGCGTGTCGGCGAGCAGGGGAGCCTGGCCGAGCACGTCGGCGACCTGGCGCAGCCGGTACTCGAGGAAGTAGTCCGCCTCGACGCACAGCGCCGTCGCGATCACACCGATGACCGGGTCGGCGGGCACGGGCCGCGTCCCCTTGGTGAGGTGATTGAGGTAGCCGGCCGACAGCTTCGTCTTGTAGGCGAGCTGCCGGTAGCTCAGGTGGCGCTCTTCCATGAGGCCCTTGAGGGCTTCGGGGAAGCGCTCGCGCGAGAAGCGGTCACGCGCAATGGTTGTGAACGGGCTGGCCATTCCAGTGCTAGGTATCGCCACTCGGGGGCGAATACTTGAGTGGCAACACGTACACAGTTCACGCGTGCGACCCCCGGGCGCGGGTGTGTTGTCACCGGGGACAACGCCTGCGGGGCCCGCAGGGGCGCGCAGGCGGCCGAGGAGGCCGCTCAGCCTGCGGCGGGCGGCCCTGACCGCGCCCCGGGTGCGCGAGCGCCCTGAGGGGCCGCTGAGAGGCCCTCAGCGCCCGAGCAGCGTGCGCAACTCCGCGCCGAGGTCGTGCACGGGCACGTCGCGGCGCTCGCCGCTGACGCGGCTCTTGACCTCGACGACGCCCTCGCCGGCGCGCTTGCCGACGACGACCTGGGCCGGGCAGCCGAGCAGGTCGGCGTCCTTGAACTTGATGCCCGGCGAGAGCTCGCGGTCGTCGTAGAGCACCTCGAAGCCGGCGGCGGGCAGCTCGTCGTAGAGCCGCTCGGCGAGCTCGCGCTGGGTGTCGTCGGAGGCGCGCACGAGCACGAGGTGCACGTGCCACGGGGCGATGCTCGCCGGCCAGGCGATGCCGTCCTTGTCGTGGTGCTGCTCGACCGCGGCGGCGGCGATGCGCGCCAGGCCGATGCCGTAGCTGCCCATGACGATGGGCTGCTCGGCGCCGTGCTCGTCGAGGTAGGTGGCGCCCATCGGCGCCGAGTACTTGGTGCCGAGCTGGAAGATGTTGCCGACCTCGATGACCTGCGCGGTCTCGAGGACGTCGTCGCACTGCGGGCAGGGGTCGTCCTCGCGGGCGGAGCGCAGGTCGTGGAACTCGACGCCGGGCAGACCGGCGACCGAGACGCCGCTGAGGTGGTGGTCGGGCTTGTTGGCGCCGGCGACGTAGTGGCCCCGGCGCAGCACCTCGTCGGCGACGATCGGCAGCGGCGTCGGGTCGGGGCCGACGAAGCCGGCCTCGACACCCTGCGCCGCCAGCACCTCGTCGCCCGTCGCCATGCGGAACTCGCCCAGCACGCGGCGCAGCTTGGGCTCGTTGAGCTCGTGGTCGCCGCGCACGAGGACCATGTGGGCGACATCGGCGGGCTC
>DATHSP010000257.1:0-1895 GCA_035464075.1 Thermoleophilia bacterium
CAGCGGCGTCGAGCACCGCCTCGACTACGACCGGCGGACGGTCGAGTTCATCCTGCAGCACACGGTGCGCTGAGCGCCGGCGTCGCGTGGGGGCGGTCCAGCGCCGACGGGGCGGGGGACGCCGGGAGGATGACAGCGAGAAGGGCGGGAGGCGGCTCCGGCGAGCCGCCTTCCGCCCTTCGCCGTCCCGGCCCTCCTGCCGCTGAACCGCCCCCCGTTTCTACGGTAGACTCGACCTGTCCCGAGCGAGCGACCCCCGGCAGGTGTCCCCATGAAGGTCCGCGTCACCATCACGCCCAAACAGGGCATCCTCGACCCCCAGGGCGTGGCCGTCGAGCGTGCGCTCCCGGCCCTCGGGTTCCAGGGCGTGACCGACGTCCGCATCGGCAAGCACATCGAGCTGCGCTACGACCCGCCCGGCGGCGTCGCCGCCGAGCAGGCGCGCACCGACGTCGACGACATGTGCCGGCGCCTCCTCGCCAACCCGATCATCGAGGACTACACCTTCGAGCTCGACGAGGGGTGAGTCTGATGAGCTCGGCCGCCCCGCAGCCCGTGCGCTTCGGCGTCGTCGTCTTCCCCGGCTCCAACTGCGACGCCGACGCCCACCACGCGATCTCGACCTTTACCGGCGCCACCGTCGACTACCTGTGGCACAAGGACACCGACCTCAGGGGAGTCCAAGCCGTCATCCTGCCCGGCGGCTTCTCCTACGGCGACTACCTGCGTTGCGGCGCCATCGCGCGCTTCAGCCCGATCATGCAGGCGGTCAAGGACTTCGCCGCCGACGGCGGCCTCGTGATGGGCATCTGCAACGGCTTCCAGACGCTGACCGAGGCCGGCCTGCTGCCCGGCGCCCTGATCCGCAACACCGGGCTCAAGTTCGTCTGCCGCTACGTCAACCTGCGGGTCGAGAACGCGGAGACGCCCTTCACCCGCGCCTGCGACGAGGGCGACGTGCTGCGCATCGTCGTCAAGCACAACGAGGGCAACTACACCGTCGACCCCGACACGCTGGCGGCGATGAAGGCCAACGGCCAAGTCGTGCTGCGCTACTGCGACGCCGACGGCGTGCCCGGCGACGCGGCCAACCCGAACGGCGCCGTCGAGCACATCGCCGGCGTCTGCAACGAGACCGGCAACGTGTTCGGCATGATGCCGCACCCCGAGAACTCGGTCGAGGCGGCGCTGGCCGGCGGAGCCGACGGGCGCCGCCTCTTCCAGTCGATCATCGACACCCTGACCGTCGCGGAGGTGGCGTCATGACCCGCCGCGCCGACCTCGCCGCCGCCCAGGCGCTCGGCCTCACCGCCGAGGAGTTCGAGAAGATCTGCGAGATCCAGGGCGGCGAGCCCACGTACGTCGAGCTCGCCATCTACTCGCTCATGTGGAGCGAGCACTGCAGCTACAAGCACTCGCGGCCCATCCTCGGGCGCTTCCCCACCAGCGGGCCGCGCATCCTGCAGGGCCCCGGCGAGAACGCCGGCATCATCGACGTCGGCGATGGCTGGGCCGTGGCCATGAAGGTCGAGAGCCACAACCACCCGTCGGCCGTGGAGCCCTTCCAGGGCGCGGCCACCGGCGTCGGCGGCATCGTGCGCGACATCTTCACCATGGGCGCGCGCCCGTGCGTGAGCATGGACTCCCTGCGCTTCGGCGAGCTCGACGAGCCGCGCCAGCGCTTCCTGCTCGACGGAGTGGTCGGCGGCATCGCCCACTACGGCAACTGCCTCGGCATCCCCACCGTGGGCGGCGAGATCTACTTCGAGCCGAGCTACGAGGGCAACTGCCTCGTCAACGCGTTCAGCGCCGGCCTCATCCGCACCGACGGCATCGTGCGCGCCATCGCCAGCGGCGTGGGCAACCACGTGGTGCTCATCGGCTCCAAGACCGGC
>DATHSP010000258.1:0-13536 GCA_035464075.1 Thermoleophilia bacterium
GGGTGCGCGCCGCGTCGGCGAGGTGGAAGTCGAGCGTGGTCGGCCTGGAGAACGCCGCCGTGACCTCCTCGGCGATGAGCGCCGAGTAGCGGACGCGATGGTGCCGGTCGACGACCGCCCGCGGCAGCATGGCGCGGACGTGCGGCGTGCCGGCGTCTGCGTCGTCCTCCGCCGGCGGCGGCTCCTCGGCCTGAGCCTTGCGACGCTTCTTGCCGGCGCCGTCATCGTGCGGGTGGCGCTTGAGCGCCTCGCCGCCGAGGATGGCGAGCGCCTCGTTGCCGATGAGCTCGCCCTCGCGGTCGTAGTCGGTGGCGATGATGACCTCGTCGGCGCCCTTGGCGGCGGCGCGCAGCGCGGCCACCGTGGACACGGCGCCGCCGTCGACGACCCAGGCGAGGTCGGGCCGGCGGATCATGTCGCCCAGGGTCTTGAGGCTCCAGCGCTTGTAGCTCCGCGGGAAGACGGTCTCCATGACGTGGCCGCGCAGGCCGATGGCGACGGCCTCGTCGCCTTGCCACTCGAAGCGGTACGAACGCACCTTCTGGCGGCCGCGGCCGTGCTCCTTGACCGCGACGGCGCCACCCAGGATCTGGGCGATCTTCTTGGCTGCCGAATCCTTCTCAGTGACGATCAGTCTCATGCTTGCTCGCTCATGACGCCGGCGCCGTACGGCGCGGACAGGGGACCACTACCACGCGGACCGCGGGTTGTCGAGGTGGATGACGCGGTCAGCCGAGGCCGGCGAGCGCCTCGTCGCGTGTGCCGTGGACGGTGAAGACCTGGTCGAGGCCGGTGACCGACAGGATGCGCCGGACGGGCCGCGTGGCGACGACCAGCGCGATGGTGCCGCCGAGGTCGTTGACGCGGCGCACACCGCCGATCAGGACACCGAGCGCGGTGGAGTCGATGAAGGTGACGGCCGAGAGGTCGATCACCATGTCGCGCACGCCGGTCTCGAAGAGCTCGAGCATGTGCTCCTTGAGCCGCGGCGCCGTGTAGATGTCGACCTCGCCGGTCAGCGTGACCAGCCCGACGGTGTCCTGCAGGCGCGCGCTGTCGACACTGAAGGCCGTGCTCATCAGGGCGTTTCCTCGTCGTCGGGGCTGTTGGCGGCGATCCAGTCCTTGACGAACTCGGCGTCGGCCGAGTCGGGCTCGAGCTGGAGGTAGCGTGTGTACGCCAGCAGGGCGCGGTCGGTGTCGCCGATGCTGGCGGCGATCTCGCCCATGATCAGGAAGTACTCGGCCTCTTTGGGCGCGAGACTGGTGAGCTGGCCGTACACGTTGACCGCCATCTCGTAGTCCTGCAGGGTGAGGTAGACGTCGGCCAGGGTCTCGAGCACCTCGCGGCGCGCGGCCTTGGCCTCGGCCCCCTTCTGCTCCTCGAGCAGCGTGGCCTGGCGCTCGTAGGCGATGACCGCCTTGCGCCAGTCGGCCTCGCGCGCCTCGAGGTCCTGCTGTGCGTTGCCGCGCGACATCAGGGAGTCGCCCAGCTCGCCCCACAGGGCCACGTCGGTCTCGTCGGCGCGCAGCTGCTGCTCGAGGGCGGCGATCTCGTCGTCGAGCTCCTCGACCGGGTCCGCGCCGATGCCGCCGCCCTGCTGACAGCTCGAGAGCGCGCCGGAGTAGCCGACGACGAGGAAGGCCGCCATCAGGAACGCCATGCCGCCGAAGATGATGCGCTGCCAGAACTTGACCTTCTTGCGATCGACAAGCACTAGGCCGTCGCCTCCTCAAGGGCCCCGCCCGTCTGCCACCAGCCGGACTCGACGCTGCCGACACGGACGAGACCCTGCCGGGAGCGCTCCTGGAGCCGCAGTCGGGCGACCAGGGCCTCGGCCCGGACGAGCTCGACGTCGAGCCCGAGGTGTTCGCCCTCGCGGTAGACGGGGCGGCCGCCGATCACGGTCAGCAGGACGTCGTCCTGGTTGGCGCCGAAGACGAGGGCCGAGTACGGGTTCTCGACCGGCGCGAAGTGTGAGCTCGAGATGTCGACGGCGATGAAGTCGGCCAGCTTGCCGGGCTCGAGACTGCCGACGTCGGCCGCCATACCCAGCGCCTCGGCGCCGCCGAGGGTGGCGAGGCGCACGCAGGTCTCGGCGTCGAGGACCGAGGCGTCGCGCTCGGTGGCGCGGTGCAGCAGCAGCATGGTGCGCATCTCGTCGAACATGTCCATGATGTTGCTGGCCGCGGGGCTGTCGGTGCCGAGGCCCACGGTGACCCCCAGGCGCAGCAGGTCGGGCAGCGGCGCGATGCCGCAGCCGAGTTTGGCGTTGCTCTTGGGGCAGTGGACGACCGAGGCGCCCTTGGCGCGCAGGATGTGCACGTCGTCGAGCGTCGCCTGCGTGCAGTGCACGGCGAGGAAGTCGCTGTCGAAGACGCCCCACTGCTGCAGGTACTTGACGGGGCTCACCCCGTACGGCTGCACCAGCATGCGCTCCCAACCTAGCTTCTCGCGGAAGTCGTGGGCGAACTTGCCCGAGCCGGAGCGCACGTAGGTGAGCTCCTCCTTGCTCTCGGCGACGTGGCTCGCCATGGAGATGCCGCGCTCGCGGCTGAACGCCGCGAGGGCCTGGAAGAGCCGGCTGGAGACCGTGTAGGGGGCGTGGGGCATGAGACCCACGTCGAAGGTCGGCGGGGCGGCCGCGCGCGCCTCGTCGAGCCGGCGCTCGACGGCAGCGAGAGTCTCGTCGATGCGCGTGTCGTCGATGCCGAAGACCTCGAGATAGAGGCGCCCGCGCAGGCCGGCCTCGGCCGCCGGCGCCACGCTGGCGCCGCCGTAGCTGGTGTCGGCCACGGTCGTGATGCCCGAGGCGACGGACTCGGCGGCGCCGAGGCGCGCGCTGAGGACGTACTCCTCGGGCGTCAGCGACGCCTTGAAGTCGACGAGTTGAAGGATCCAGTCGCCGAACTGGGCGTCGTCGAGGATGCCGCGGAACAGCGTGTACTCGAGGTGACTGTGGCAGTTGACGAACCCGGGCATGACGATGGCGCGCCCCAGGTCGACGACCTGCGCCCCGGGGTAGGCCGCGGCGACCTCGGCGGCGGCGCCGACGGCGGCGACGCGCTCGCCGGCGACGGCCACGGCGCCGCCCGCGACGAACGGCCCCGCCACAGGCAGGACCCAATCGGCGCGATAGATCGTCGGCTGGTTGTCGGTCATGGTCGTCAAGATGAGGGCGCGGGGTACCGCCGCGCGTGCGGTGAGTATAGGGACGGGCGACGGGCGAGGCAACTGACCCACGCTTGACCTGGCGGGCGGCGAGCTATACTGCCTCGACACCGACGACACGAGGTGGAGCATGCCCGATCAGCCCAACGCGAGCTTCACTCCCGAGGTCATCGCGAGCTCGGTCTGGGAGGCGATCAAGGACGTCCCCGGCCTCGCCGACCTCCACCGCACTCCGCTCCAGTCGCTGGGCGAGAAGGTCCACATCGAGCGCCTGCAGGCGGTGCGGCTCGACCAGACGGCCGAGGACGGCCCCGCCCTCGACCTCCACATCGTGGTCGACGCCGGGGCGCACATCCCGACCGTGGCACGCCAGGTCGCCACCGCCGGCGCCGACTATCTCGCCGGCATGACGGGCACCGCTCTCGCCCACGTCCGCGTCCACGTCGACGATGTCACCGGGCTCGACCAGGAGTGACCCCGCGAGTCTGACGGTGCGGTCGGGCCGGCGCTCGAGCGCCGCGAACGTGACGGGGGCGCGATGAGGGCGCTCGACCTCACGGTCGCCGGGCGCGATGTCATGGCGCCCGTCTGCCGCGGGTGCACCTGGTGGCAGTCGCCGCACCCGAGAGACGCCGCCCTGCGCCCCGGCTGGGAGCGCGCCGTCGAGGAAGAGGCGGGCTTCTTCGGCCGGGCCCTGGTCGACGGCGACGACGTGATCGGCTGGCTCCAGGCGGCGCCGGGGCGCCTCGTGGCCCGTGCACCGGCGCTGCCCGCGGGGCCGCCGTCGCCCGACGCCTGGCTCCTTCTCTGCGCCTACTTCTACGACGAGGAGTACCTCGCCGGGTTCCAGCGCCTCCTGCTCGACCTTGAGGCCGCCCTCAAGCTGCGCGACGTGCCGGCCCTCGAGGCCTTCGCCCTGCGGCGGGGCGACCCGGCCGACCGTTTCCGCGGCTACCTGCGTGAGGTCAACCTCTTCAACCCGGACGTGCTCGAGGGCGGCGGCTTCCGCACCGTGGCGCGCTGCGGCGACGTGGCCCGCTACCGGGTCGACCTGGGCACGGTGATCGCGGTCCCGCGCGAGAGCCGCGCCCGCGAACGGGTCAAGGCGCCGGCGGCCGCGCAGCCCGTCTGAGTGGCCACGCAGCCCGTCTGAGCGGCCGCGCAGCCCGACTGACCGTTCGCGCGCGGACGCGGCCGGCTCGCAGCCGAAGTCACCGCTGGCGCTCCGCAGCAGTCGCGCGAGGGACGCTCAGTGGAAGAGGCGCGGCAGGCGCCGCTTCCAGTCTTCGGGCAGGATCGCGTCGAGGGCGTCGTCGAGCGTGACGATGCCGAGCAGGTGGCGGTCGGGGTCGACCACCGGGAGCGCCAGCAGGTTGTAGCGCGTCATGCGACGGCCGACCTCTTCTTCGTCGAGGTCGGCCGTCGCCGTCACCACGTCGTCCTCCATGATGTCGTCGACCGCGTCGCCGGGGTCGGCGAGCACGAGGTCGCGCAGGCTGACGACGCCGGCGAGGCGCTCGTCGTCGTCGATCACGTAGACGTACGTCATCGCGTGCTGGTCGGGCTGGGTGCCGCGGATCCACTCCAGCGCCGCCGCGGCCGTCGTGCCCCTGCGCACGCTGGTGAGCTCGGTCGTCATCAGCGCCCCGGCCGAGCGTTCTGGGTGGCTGGCGAGCGCGCGCAGGCCGAGCTCACGCTCGTCGGGGAGCCGGGCGAGGAGCTGCTCGGCGAGCTCGTCGGGCACGTCGGCGAGCACGTCGGCGGCGGCGTCGGCGTCGAGCTCGCCGAGCACCTTCACGGCGCGGTCGAGCGACATCTCGGCGAGCGCCGCGGCGCGCAGCTCGGGCTCCATCTCCTGCAGAGTGTCGGCGGCGAGCTCGGTGTTGAGCGCCGCCAGCACCGCGGCGCGCTCGCGCGGGCCCACCTGGCTGACGATGTCGGCGATGTCGACCGGGTGCAGCTCGGCCAGCTCGGCGAAGGCCTCGACGAAGTTGAGCCGCGACAGCCGCAGCGAGATGAGGTTGACGTCGCCCCAGGGGACGATGTCGCCGGGGCGCGCGGCGAGGCGGCGCGAGAGGAAGCCGAGGCCGAAGCGCCGGGCCAGCGCGCCCCCTCCGGTCGCGACGCCGGTCACGACGAGGCGGCCGTCGCGCTCCTCGAGCAGGACGTCCTGCACGCGCACGAAGGCGCGCCGCGACATGTCGAGCACCTGCTTGTCGAGCACGGCGTCGAAGAGGGCGATCTCGTCGCCGCTCAGGGACGCCGGCTCGAGACGCTCGAGCGGCACGCCCAGCCGCAGGCGCTCGCCGTCGATGTCGAGCTCGGCGACCGCGTCCCAGGCGGCGCGCAGCTGGTCACCCTCGCGCTCGACGAAGAAACCGGTCACCGGCGGCGTGTGCGGGGAGAAGACGGCGAGCACGTCGACGAGTTCACCGACCTGGACGCCGTCGGCGTCGAGGACGATGATGCCTTCGAACTCGGAGAGCGGGAACGGCCCTGGCCCGTCGTCCACCGGGGTGGCTCACATCCTTCCCTGGAGTGGGCAGCGGCGACGATACCGACGGCCCCCACCACTGTCAATCGTCGCCGGCTCCGCGCCGGTCGCCGGGGCGCGGCGCCGCGCCGCGGCCCGCCGCAGCTCAAGGACCGCCGGCGCACCCGGCCGCCGCGTCCACCCCGGCGCGGGACGTTCGGCAGCGGGGTGGCCCCGGCGCGCCGACACGACGCAGCCGGTTCGTACTAGAATGCGCGCGTCGTCTCGCCGGATTCAAGGGGGACCCGGCCTTAATCCAGCAGAAAGGAGCGCACATGGCCGCAGTGGCCGCGACGACCGGGGGCAACGCCCTCGAGCGGTTCTTCAAGTTCCAGCAGTGGGGGACGTCGCTGAAGCGCGACACCCTCGCGGGGCTCACGACGTTCATCGTCATGGCCTACATCATCTTCGTGAACCCCAACATCCTCGGGCTCGGGGGCGAGGGTCTGCCCTTCGCCGCCGCGCTGACCTCGACCTGCCTCGTGGCCGGCGTCATGACCATCCTCATGGGGCTGGTCACGAACCGCGCCTTCGCCATCGCCCCCGGCATGGGGCTCAACGCGGTCGTCGCCTTCAGCCTCGTGCTCGGCCAGGGGCTCAGCTTCGAGAGCGCCATGGGTCTCATCGTCCTCGAGGGCGTCGCCATCACGATCCTCGTGATCACCGGCTTCCGCGAGGCGATCTTCCACTCGATCCCGCTCGAGCTGAAGAAGGCGATCGTCGTCGGCATCGGGTTCTTCATCCTGTTCATCGGCCTCGTCGACGGCGGCCTGATCAACGTCGACGGGGGCACGCCGGTCGGGCTCGTCGAGGTGGGCAGCGTGCCGATGGTGCCCCTCGCCGTGACCGTGGTCGGGCTCCTCGCCACGATCGTCATGCTCGCGCTCCGCTGGCGCGCCGCGATCCTGCTGGGCATCATCGTCGCCACCGTCGCCGGCGTCATCATGAACTACCTCTGGGACAAGGACGCCGGCTTCCTGCCTGGCACCGCCGTGATCCCCGACAAGGTCTTCGCCGCGCCCGACTTCAGCCTCGTCGGGCAGTTCGACCTCGGCGCCTTCAGCAAGCTCGGCGTCGCCGCCGCCCTCCTGTGGGTCTTCAGCCTCATGCTGAGCGACTTCTTCGACACGATGGGCACCCTGGTCGGGGTCGGCGGCCAGGCCGGCTATCTCGACAAGAAGGGCGACCTGCCCGAGGTCAATCGCCCGCTGCTCGTCGACTCGCTGGCCGCGGTGGCCGGCGGCGCGGTCAGCGCCTCGTCGGCCACGACCTACATCGAGTCCGGCGCCGGGGTCGGCGTCGGCGGGCGCACCGGATGGGTGGCGGTCGTCGTCGGCGTGCTCTTCCTGCTGGCGATGTTCTTCTCGCCGATCGCCGCGATCGTGCCGTCGCAGGCGACGGCGGCCGCGCTCATCGTCGTCGGGTACCTGATGATGGCGACGCTGACCAAGGCCGAGGGCGAAGCCGAGCACGAGGGCGGCGAGGCCAAGGCCTCGATCAACTTCGCCGACCTGGCCTTCGGCCTTCCCGCCGTGCTGATCATGACCATCATGCCGCTCACCTACAGCATCACCAACGGCATCGGCGCCGGCTTCATCGCCTACGTCCTGATCCGCGTCGTGCAGGGCAAGGCACGCGAGGTCAACTGGCTGCTGTGGGTCTCGGCCCTCGCCTTCGTCCTCTACTTCATCTTCCCGTACCTGGATGCCAAGGGCCTGACCTGAGCTCGCGGACAGGGGCGCCGGAAAGGAAGGGGGGCGGGCCGCCGACGGCGGCCCGCCCCCTTCGCGCCCGCTCAGTGCTGCGGCTTCTCCTCGACGGGGCCCGGGAGCGGCGCGCGCTCGCGCATCGCCCACGCACCGCCGACGATGAGCACCGCGAAAGTGACGACCCAGAAGCCGACCTTGGGCAGGTGCACGGCGAGCTCGGGGTGGCCGAGGTACGTCACCATGCCGGACCAGCCTTCGATCAGCAGCTTCATGCCGGCCCAGGCCACCAGCGCATAGGCGACGTGCTCGAAGCGCGGGTGCCGCTCCATGACGCGCACGAACCAGCCGGCCGCCAGACGGAGCATGAGGATGCCGATGAAGACGCCGATGTAGATGACCCACAGGACGCGGGTGAGCGCGACGGCGACGAGCGCCGAGTCGACGGCGAAGGCGAGGTCCATGAGCTCGACCCGGGCCACGACCGACCAGAAGCCGCCGCTCCGTGCGGTCATCGGCTCGACCTCCTGTCCCGACGCGTCCTGGTCGGGCCCGTGCACGTGGTCGACCGGCACCCCGCGGCGCACCTGGATGACATGGTGAACGGCGAGGTACACGAGGTAGCCGCCGCCGATGATCTCGACCCACCAGAGCCCGGCGATCAGCGTGACGAAGAGCAGCATGAGACCGCGCATGACGTAGCCGCCGACGAGGCCGTAGAGCAGCGCCTTCTTCTGCAGGTGCTTGGGCAGGCGACGCACGAGCACGGCCAGCACGATGGCGTTGTCGGCGGAGAGCAGGCCCTCGAGCGCGATCAGCGTGAGGATGATGACGAGGGCTTCGGCGGGCGACATGCCCTCATTCTTTCAGGTCGGCCCGGCCGGACAAGCCGCCGCCGCGCCGACGAGGGTGACGCCCCCCGCACCGGCGCGACAGGCAGGATGACGACCCCCCGCAGCGGCGCGACAGGTAGGGTGACGGCGCCTCGCGCCGGCGCGGCGGGAGGGGTGACGTTCCCCCTCCCCCAAGGCGGTCAGCCGGCCGTCACTCCGCGACCGTGATCTTCACCGTCGACCCCCAGGCGGCGAGCGTGTCGGCTTCGGGGTCCTGCGCGATCACGGTGCCGTCCGGCTGGGAGCTCGCCTGCGTGCGGACGCTGACCACGAAGCCCGTCGATTCGAGCCTCTCGGTCGCCGTGGTCACGTCCATCCCGTACACGCTGGGCACCTGGACCACGGTGGCCGTCGGCGTCGGCGTGGGCGTGGGCTCGGGACCGGTGGAGAGCACGATGGCGACCCTGCTCCCGCGCTCGACCTTGGTGTCGGCCGGCGGGTCCTGCGCCATGACGCGCCCGGAGTCGATCTCGGCGCTCGCCTGGGTCGTCACCTCACCGACCGCGAGACCGGCCTCGGTGAGGGCGGCGATGGCGTCGGCCTGGGTCATGCCCACGAGGTCCGGCACGACGGCCTTCGGCTCCCCGGAGCTCACCCAGAACACCACGGTGGAGCCGCGCTCGACCACCTCCCCGGCGGCCGGGTCCTGGCGGTACACGCGGCCCTCGGCGACGTCGTCCGAACGCCCGGTCTTGCGGTCGCCCTCGAGCCCGTTCTCGCGCAGCCAGTCGGCGACGTCGCCCTCGTCCCAGCCGCGGAAGTCGGGGAGCGCCACGGTCTGCGAGCCGCTGCTCACCCACACGTCGACGGTCTCGCCCTCGGCCATTTTCGTGCCTCCGGGCGGCGCCTGGCGCGAGACGAAGCC
This sequence comes from Thermoleophilia bacterium, assembly GCA_035464075.1. GTDB lineage: Bacteria > Actinomycetota > Thermoleophilia > UBA2241 > UBA2241 > UBA2241. Next base: position 9,169 of record DATHSP010000258.1, read on the forward strand.
GACGGCGAACTCCTCGGAGAACTCCTCCTGCACGGCGACCTTGAAGCCCGCGTCCTCGAGCCGGCGGACCGCCGCGTCCTCGGTCAGGCCCACCACGTTGGGCACCTCGACCTTGTCGCCGCTCACCCCCGCCCAAGCGAAGTAGCCGACGAGGGCGAGGGCGACGAGCGCCCCGAGGATGAGGAAGAGCGGCCAGCGGCGGCGCTTCTTCTCCTCTGCCGCCTCGGCGGCGGGCGTCATGACCCGCGTCGCCCCGGCCGCGGTCGCCGCGCCGACGAACTGCGTGCGCTCGGCTTCGGGGTCGAACCCCGCGGCCGCGACCGGCGCCCCCGCCCGCGCCGCACGCAGGTCGGCGGCGAACTCGGCGGCGTTGGCGTAGCGGTGGTCCGGATCCTTGGCGAGAGCCTTGAGGACGATCTGGTTGAGCGAGGCCGGCATGCCGGCGACCAGCGTCACCGGCTCCTCGGGCAGCTCGTTCACGTGCTGCATGGCGACGTTGACGGCACTGTCGCCCGAGAAGGGCACGCGGCCGGTCAGCATCTCGTAGAGGACGACACCGACCGAGTAGAGGTCGGAGCGCTCGTCGACCGGCAACCCGCGCGCCTGCTCGGGCGAGAGGTACTGCGCCGTGCCCAGGATCGAGCCCGCCTCGGTCATGCCCGAGTCGCCGGCCCGGGCGATGCCGAAGTCGGTGATCTTGGCCGCCCCGTTGCGGTCGATGAGGATGTTCTGCGCCTTGATGTCGCGGTGGATGATCCCGTGACGGTGGGCGAGCTCGACGGCGGCGAGCAGGCCGAGCGTCAGGTCGACCGCCTCCGCCCCGCCGAGGCGGCCGCGGCGGCGGATGAGCTGCTTGAGGGTCTCGCCCTCTACGTACTCCATGACGATGTAGGGCGTGCCGCCCACCTGGCCCCAGTCGTAGATCGCCACGATACCGGGGTGGTTGAGCCCCGCGGCGGCCTTGGCCTCGCGGCGGAAGCGCTCGATGAACTGCGCGTCGCCGAGGAAGCGCTGCAGCAGCACCTTGAGGGCGACGCGCCGGCCCAGCGTCAGGTCCTCACCGAGGTAGACGTCGGCCATGCCGCCGCCGCCCAGCTTGTGCAGGACACGGTACCGGTCGTTGACGACCTGGCCCTCTTGGAACACGTCGCTCACTGTCTACTGCCTCTCATCCGTCGTTCATGCTGTACGGCGCCCGCGCCCGTGTCCCTGCCCGGTCAGGGCAGCGACACCTGCTCGAGCGCCGCCCGCAGGACGGCGGCGGCGATCGGCGCAGCCACCTCGCCGCCCGTCGCGCCGACGCCGTCGATCGCCACCGCGACCGCCACCTGGGGGTCGTCGGCGGGGGCGAAGCCGATGAACCAGGCGACGTTGGTGCCGTCGCCCTTCTCGCCGGTGCCGGTCTTGCCGGCGACCGGTATACCCTCGAGCGCCGCGCCCGTCCCCGTCCCCGCGGTCACGACCCGCTGCATCATCGTGTTCAGCGTGGCCGCGGTCTGCGGGGTCATCGCCTCGAGCCACATCTCGGGCTCGGCCGTGCTCACCGTGGTCCCGTCGGCGGCGAGGACCTCGTACACCAGGTACGGCACCATCACGCGGCCGCCGTTGGCGACGGCCCCGGCGACCAGCGCCATCTGCAGCGGCGAGGCGAGAACGTTCTCCTGGCCGCAGGCGAACCACGCCGTACCCAGCGGGTCCATGTCCTCGGTCGGCTCGAGCAGCTTGCCGTCGCGGTAGCGGCCGCTGACGGCGACGGCCTTCTCGGGCAGGGCGAGCGGCGGCCGCTTCCAGAAGCCGAAGGCCTCGGCGCCGGCGGTCAGCTTCTTGCGCCCGACCTCGTTGCCGACCTTGCCGAAGGTCGTGTTGATGGAGAGCGTCAGCCCCGTCGTGAAGTCGTGGGTGCCGTACACGGCGCCGCCGTAGTTGGTCACCTTGCCGCCGTAGACGACGTAGGTGCCCGTGTCGATGAAGCGCGACTCGGGGGTGACGGCGCCGTCGTCGAGCGCCGTCGCCGCGGTCACGACCTTGAACGCCGAGCCGGGCACGAAGAGGCCCTGAAGAGCGCGGTCGAAGAGCGGCGCCGCGGCGTCGCTCGAGTAGTCGTCCCAGCGGCCCTCGAGGCGGCTCAGGTCGAAGCTTGGCGCCGAGGCCGCGGCGATCACGGCGCCGGTGCCCGGGTCGAGCGCGACCACGGCGCCCTGCTGCCCCTTGAGCGCCTGCTGCGCGGCGCGCTGCACGTCGGGCACCAGCGTGAGGCGCACGTCGGCGCCGTCCGGGCGTCGGCCGAGGATGCGGTCGACCCAGCCCTGCGTGCCGAGCTCGAGGCTCTCGCCGGTCAGGAGGTCGTTGAGCTCGGCCTCGAGCCCGGTGCGCCCGTAGCGCACGCTGTCATAACCGAGCAGGTGCGGGGCGAGCGAGCCCTGCGGGTAGCGGCGCCGGTAGTAGCCGGAGCGCCGCACCGAGCCGGCGAGCACGCTGCCGTCGTAGGCGAGCAGGTCGCCGCGGGGGTGCTTCATCTCCTGGGCGATGCGGCGGCGGTTCTCGGGCGCGGTGCGCAGGTCCTCGGCGCGCACGATCATCCAGTACGTCAGATTGACGATGAGCGCGACGAAGAGCACGGCGGCGACCACGAAGATCCTGGCGACGGCACGGTTCACGGCCTCACCTCAGCTCCGCCAGGCGCCGGCGCTGGACCTCGTCCCCGGAATGCACGACGGCGGTGCGGTGGGAGACCATGAGCAGCAGGGCGACGAGGATGAAGTTGGCGACGATCGAGCTGCCGCCGTAGCTCACGAAGGGCAGGGTCACGCCGGTCAGCGGGATCAGGCGCGTGACCCCCCCGATGATGATGAACGTCTGCAGACCGAAGGCGGTGGCGAGCCCGCCGGCGAGCAGCTTGGAGAAGCCGTCGGGGGCCCAGACCGCGATCCTGAAGCCGCGCCAGACGAAGAGCAGGAAGCAGAGGATGACGGCGACCGCGCCGAGCAGCCCCATCTCGTTGGCCAGCGCGGTGAAGATGAAGTCGGTCGCCATGTCGGGGACGACGGGGTCACCGGCCGAGTAGAGCAGGTAGCCGCGGCCGAAGCCGGCCCCGACGACGCCCCCGTCGGCCATCGTGAACAGCGACTGCAGGAGCTGGTAGCCGGTGGTCTCGGCGTACCGCCAGGGGTCGATCCAGATGTCGAAGCGGTCGCGCACGTGCGGGACGACCGCGAGCGCGAAGGCGGCCGCGGCGGCGAAGAGGCCGGCGCCGAGCACGACGTAGACGATGCGCGTCGTCGCCATGTAGAGGAGGGCGACGAAGACGGCCATGAACAGCAGGGACATCCCGAAGTCCTTCATGAAGACCAGCATGACCAGCGACAGCACCCACATGATGAGCAGGGGGCCGAAGTACTTGGTCGCCGGCACCGGCACGCCGAGCAGGCGGCGGGTCGGCACCGAGAGCATCACCTTCTTGTCGTCGAGGTAGCCGGCGAGGAAGACGACGATCGCGAGCTTGGCGAACTCCGAGGGCTGGATCGACATCCCGAAGAGGCGGATCCAGAGCCGGGCGCCGCGCACCTCGGTGCCGGCGACGATGGTCAGGACGAGCAGGCCGAGGCCGATGGCGCCGATCACGTAGCGGTAGCGGTCGAGGCGCAGCGGGTCGCGCACGACGACCACGGTGAGGATGAAGAGCGCGGCGCCCACGAGCAGCCAGCGGCCCTGCAGCAGGGCGAGGGGCGGGGCGAGGCGGTAGATCGCCGTGAGGCCGAGCGCGCAGAGCAGGGCCGTGACCGGCAGCAGGTAGGGGTCGGCCAGCGGCAGCAGCCAGCGCACGACGAAGTGCAGGACGACGAAGACGCCGACGAAGAACAGCGCGTAGACGATCGAGGCCCGGCTGACCTCGCCGTAGCGCCCGGCGTAGACCGACACGTAGGCCATCGTCGCCGCCGCGCCGGCGAGCACGAGGAAGAGCAGCTCGACGGTGCGCGGCCTCACGGCAGCGTCTCCAGGCTCTCGAGCAGGCTCAGCGCCCCGTCTCGGCTCTGGAGGCGCGCCTCGTCGACGAGCTGTCGCTGCATGGGACTCAGCGAGTCGTAGGCCCGTGTGCCGCGCACGTACACGTCCTGGATCTTCAGCGGCCCGAGAGCCCACGGCAGGCCGCTGAAGACGACGACGTCACCGTCGTCGACGCCGACGAAGTAGAAGGCCTGCAGGGAGACGGCGGCGCCCACCGCGAGGACGAGCAGGACGAGGAGGACGGCGAGGACGATCTTGAGCCGCCGCATCGTTCGCGCCTCGTGCTCGGCCGCCGGCGGCGCGGCCGCCATGCGCGGCACCGCCTGCAGAGGTGCGGCACCAGCGTCGCCGGTGGCCGCGTCG
>DATHSP010000259.1:0-4988 GCA_035464075.1 Thermoleophilia bacterium
CATCGCCGCGCGCTGCAACCTCGACCTGGGCCTCGGCAGGCTCCTCTTCCCCGCCTACCCGCTGCCGCCGGACGAGACCGCCTTCTCGCTGCTCTGGAAGCGCTGCTTCGAAGGCGCCGCCGAGCGGTACCGGCCGCTCACCGCCGAGGTCACGGCGCGGCTCGAGCGCGAGCTCAAGGTCGTCGAGGAACTCGGGTTCGCCGAGTACTTCCTCGCCGTGCGCGACATCGTCGAGTTCGCCCTGAGCCGCGGTATCTATTACTCGGGTCGCGGCTCCGCCGGCAACAGCATCGTCAGCTACGTGCTGCGCATCACCGACGCCGACCCGATCGCCCACGAGCTCCTCTTCGAGCGCTTCCTCAACCCGGCGCGCCGCGGCATGCCCGACGTCGACATCGACTTCGACTCGGCGCGCCGCGACGAGGTCATCAGCTACATCTACGAGCGTTTCGGCCGTGACAGGGTCGCCATGGTCGCCACCGTCAACACGGTGCGCGCGCCGTCGGCGGTGCGCATCGTGAGCCGCGCCTTCGGCTTCACCCCCGACGAGACCGACCGCCTCTCGCGCAAGGTGCCGTGGGGCGACGCGGCCAAGCTCGGGGAGATGCTCGCCGAGCGCCCCGAGCTCGAGGGCCACGACTTCCGGCAGCCCCACTACCGCCGCCTCGTCGACACCGCCGAGCGCCTCGCCGGCTTCCCCATGCACCTCGGCACCCACCTCGGCGGTTTCATCCTCTCGCGCGACCCGCTCACCGACCGCGTGCCCCTGCAGTGGGCCGCCAAGGGCGTGGTCGTGGCCCAGTTCGACAAGGACGACGTCGAGACCCTCGGCCTCGTCAAGATGGACATCCTCGCCCTCAAGATGCACTCCGCCATCGCCGAGGCGGTGCGCCGCATCGAGGCGCGCACCGGCACACGTATCGACCCGTGGACGCTGCCCCGCGACGACCCCGCCGTCTACCGCCTCATCAGCTCGGCGAAGACACTCGGCATGTTCCAGCTCGAGAGCTCGGGGCAGCGTAACCTCGCCACCCGGCTGCGGGAGCGCGACTTCGAAGACGTGATCGCCGCCATCTCGCTCTTCCGCCCGGGGCCGCTGCAGGCCGAGATGATCGGGCCGTTCATCAGGCGGCGGCACGGTCGCGAGCCCGCGACCGTGCCGCACCCCGACATGTGGCCCAGCCTCAGGCGTACTTACGGCGTGATCCTCTACCAGGAGCAGGTCATCGAGGTCGCCGCCGCGGTCGCCGGCTTCAGCCTCGCCGAGGGCGACCTGCTGCGGCGCGCGATGACCCACGAGCGCTCGCTCGAGGAGATGGACGAGATCGGCCGTACCTTCGTCGAGAAGGCCGTGGCCCGGGGCGTCGAGCGGGCCACGGCCGAAGAGGTCTTCCGCCAGCTGCGCGGCTTCGCCGCCTACGGCTTCAACAAGGCTCACGCCGCCTGCTTCGCCGTCGTCTGCAACGCGAGCGCCTGGCTCAAGGCGCACTACCCGGCCGAGTTCTACTGCGGCCTGCTCAACAACCAGCCGATGGGCTTCTACTCGCCGCGCGTGGTGCTCAACGACGCGCGGCGCTGGGGGCTCGCGGTGCGCCCGCTCGACGTCAACCTGAGCGGCGAGTGGTTCGAGGTCGAGGCCGACGGCCGCGCCCTGCGCGTCGGGCTCGCCTACGTCAAGGAGATGAGCGGCGCCGCGCGTCGGGCGATCGTCGAAGGGCGCGGCGACGCCGGCGCTGCGGGCGGGGGCGGGGTCTCCGGGGGGCGCTCCGCTCCATGTCGACCCGGTGGGTATGACCGCCCTCCGGGCGCGCCCACCCGGCATGAGCCCCCGTCCCCGCCCTCCGCGGCGCCGTCGGGGGCCGCGCCCGATGACGGCTCGCCCGGCACACCTTCGGCTCTGCCCGCGTCGGCCTCCGAGAGCGAGCCCCGGCCGGGCCGGGGCGCGGCGACGGGCCCGGCCCAGCCATACACGTCGCTGCCCGACTTCGTCGCCCGCACCCGCGTGAGCCGCGAGATCACCGAGAACCTCGTGCGCGCCGGCGCGTTCGACGCCCTCGGCGTGCGCCGCGAAGAGCTCATCGCCCAGCTGCCGCTGCTCTACGCCGGCAGCCGGCCGGGAGGGCGGCGGCGCGGGGGCGCGGAGGCCGGTGCCGCGCGGGCCGGGAGCAGCCGGGGCGGCGGCGTGACCGGGGGCGGGCACCGAGCGGACGACGGGCGCGGGCGGCGAGGCGTGGCGGGCGTCGAGGCCGGCCCGGCGGCGGCCGGCCTCGACCAGCCGCGCCTCGCCCTCGACGACCACCTCGCGCCGCTCGACTTCATCCCCTCGTGGTCGCTCGAGCAGCGCGTACGCGCCGAGCTCGAGGTGCTCGGTCTCAACGTGAGCGCCCACCCGCTGCGCTTCGTGCGCGACGAGCTCCGGGCGCTGCGCGTGACCCCGTTCGCCGAGCTCGCCGCCGTCCCCAACGGCCGCCGCGTGCGCCTCGCCGGGGTGCTCGAGCGCGCCCAGATGCCCTGGGTCCGCTCGGGGCACCGCACCCTCTTCCTCACCCTCGAGGACGAGACCGAGCTGGCCCAGGTCGTGGTCTTCAATGACGTCTACCTGCGCTACGGGCGCGTCCTCAAGGACAGCCTCTACCTCTACGTCGAGGGCGAGCTGCAGAACAGCGAGGAGCACGGCCTCGCCGTGGTCGCGCAGCGCGTCGACGACCTGCTGCGCGTCGTCGGCCGCGCTCCCGGGCGCCGCCCGGGGCGCCCGGTCGGCGACGCGCCGGTCCCGGCCCAGGAGCTGCCGTCGGGCGGCGGCCTGCGCCGCGCCGACGCCTGGGAGCTGCCCGGCGTGCAGCCGCAGACGCGGCCGGGGCGCACGGGCTGAGCCCGGCGCTCCTCCGAGAGCGCCACAGCCGCACCGGGAGGCTGGAGCCCGGCCGGGCGCGCCGCCATCGCGGCGCGGCACCGCCGGCGCGCCCTCCTGCGCCTCTGCCCGGTGCCTGCGCCTTCCGCCGCGGTGGCACGCCACGTAGACTCACGGGCGATGACGACGATAGCCCTCGGCCTGACCGCCGCGTGCGGTTACTCGCTCTACAACCTCTTCAGTCAGCGCCTGCTGCGCAGCGTGTCGTGGATGACGATCACCGTCGCGATGTTCGCCACGGGCATCGTGCTCCTCGGCGTGCCGGCGCTGGTCGTCGACGGCCTCCCGGGCAAGCCGGAGCTCGGCGACCTCGGGCTCGCCGCCGTCGGCGGCCTGCTCTACACGACGGCGACCGGTGCCTTCCTGCTCGCCTTGCGCGTGGGCAAGCTCTCGCTGGTCGTCGTGCTCGCATGCCTCGACGGCGCCTTCGCGGCGACGATCTCCATCGCCGCCGGCGAGACGCTGAGCGCGCCGGCCGTCGCCGGTCTCGTGCTGGCGGCGGGCGGCGGCCTGCTCGCCGCGGTCGAGCGCGACCGCGAGGTGGCCCCGGGCACGGAGCGGCGCCGGTGGCGCTTCGCCGCCGGCGCCGGCCTCGCCCTCGTCACGGCGGTGGCGATGGCCGTGGTGTTCGTCGCCTACGGCGCGATCGACGCCTTCTCGCCGCTCACGACGGTGACGGTCGCCTCGACCGCCGGTCTCGTCGTCATGGTGCCGCTCGCCGCCGCCGGCCGCGCCCTCCTGCCGTCGCGCGAGCGCGCGGCGGGGGTCATCGGGGTCAGCGTGCTCGACATGCTCGCTTTCCTCGCAGCGAGCGCCGCCCTCGCCGTCGGCCCGGTGTCGGTCGCCTCGGTCCTGCTCGCGCAGACGGCGACCGTCTCGGCCGTGCTCGGGCTACTACTGCTGCGCGAGCGCCCGGCGTGGTGGCAGACGGCCGGAGTGCTGGCGACGATCGCCGGGGTGAGCGTCCTGGCCTGGGCGATGTAGGAGGAACCCACGTCGGCGTCGGCCTGTCGGCGTGGGGGTGCGGGAGAGCTGCCCCGGATCCGCCGGTGTGTCCCGAGGCCCCGGCGGACCCGGCGCAGCGTCAGAAGACCGCGACGCGGATCACCACCTCGACGCCTCGATCGACCTTCTCGCCGGCGACGGGGTCTTGCTCGACGACGGTGTCGGGATACTCGCCCCAGCCGAAAGTGAGGTCGACGCTCGCCGTGAGCCCGGCCTCCTCCAGCAGCGCCGCAGCCTGCCCCGACGACAGGCCGACGACGTCGGGCACGCGCACCCGCGGCAGCCCGGTGCTGACCCAGTAGACGACCGTGTCCCCGCGAGTGAGCAGCTCACCGGCCTTCGGCTCCTGACGGAAGACGTCGCCCGCGGTCACATCGTCCGAGCGCCCGCTGCGCCGCTCGGGCACGAGGTCGGCGTCGACCAGGCGATCCTCGGCGATGCTCGCGGACGACCCGCGCAGGTCCGGCGCCGGCACCGTGAGGGGGCCGCGACTGACCCAGATATCGACGCGGTCGCCCTCGGCGGCCTCGCGGCCGGCCCGCGGCTTCTGGCGGCCGACGTACCCCAGGGGGACACCGTCGACGTACTCGCGGTGGGTCACGACACGCAGACCTTCGTCCTGCACCGCGCCGCGCGCGGCGGTCTCTTCCAGCCCGACGACGTCGGGGACGACGGTGCCGCCGGAGAGGCTGTAGAGCCACACGCCGACGGCGACGGCCGCTACGACGAGGACCGCGGCGATGACGGCGACCCACCGGCGCGACCGTCGCCGAGCGGGGTCGGGTCCATGCGCGAGCTGAGCGGCCGCGGACGGCATCGCCTCCCCCGGCGGTGAGGCCGCGTCGGCGAGAACGGTGGGCGCGGTCACCCCGGCAGGCGCGACGCCGGCAGCCATCGCGGTCCCCGCCGCGGCCGTGGCCGAGGCGGCGGCGACCGCCGGGGCCGGCGGCGTGGCGGGCGGCCGTGAACCCGCTTCGTCCACGCCGGCGGCCGACGCCTGAGCACCTGCCCCGTCCGAAACGGCGCCCGGCGCCGCGGCGCGTGCCTCGTCCGGTCCTGCAGCCGGCCTCTC
>DATHSP010000260.1:0-10946 GCA_035464075.1 Thermoleophilia bacterium
GGGTCGCGTCGTTCGGTCTTACATCTGCTCGGGTGCCGAGACGCCGAGCAGGTCGAGCCCCGTGGCCAGGATCCGCTGTGACGCCCGGCAGAGCCCGACCCTGAAGGCCGACACCTCGGGGTCGTCGACGATCACCCGGCACTGCCGGTAGAAGACGTGGAACCCGGCGGCAAGCTCGCCGAGGTAGGTGTGAACACGGTGTGGCGCGCGGTGCTCCACCGCCGCGAGCACGACGTCGGGGAAGCGGGCGAGCGTGTGGATGAGGTCCCGCTCCTCGGGGCCGACGACCACGTCCGGCAGCCCGCGGGCGCCGGTCGCGACCTCGTCGACGAGGGCGACCGCCCCCTCCCCGCCGCGCTCGACCAGGGTGCGCAGCACGCTACAGATACGGGCGTGGGCGTACTGGACGTAGTAGACCGGGTTCTGGCTGCTCTGCTCGACGGCGAGGTCGAGGTCGAGCTCGAGGGTCGTGTCCTGCGAGCGCCCCACCAGCAGGAAGCGGGCGGCGTCGACGCCGATGGCCTCGACGAGATCGTCGACGGTCACGATGTCGCCGCGGCGCTTCGACATGCGCTTCGCCGCGCCGCCCTCGAGGAGGTTCACGAGCTGCCCGATGATGAGCTCGAGACGCTCGGGCCGGTGCGGGGGCAGGGCGGTGAAGGCCGCCTTCATGCGCGGCACGTAGCCATGGTGGTCGGCGCCCCAGATGTCGATCATGTGCTCGAACCCGCGGTCCATCTTGTCGCGGTGGTAGGCGATGTCGCTGAGGAAGTACGTGGCCTCGCCGCTCGAGCGGATCAGCACGCGGTCCTTGTCGTCGCCGAACCGCGTCGTCTTCAGCCACACGGCGCCTTCGTGCTCGTAGAGCAGGTCCTCGGCGTCGAGGTCGGCGAGCGCCTTGCCGACCTCGCCGGCGAAGCCGCGGTACGGCTCGCCGCCGGCGTAGAGCCCGCTCTCGTGCGCCCACACGTCGAAGGGCACGCGCAAGCGCCCGAGGGTGGCGCGGAACAGCTCGAGCACGGCGTCGCGGCCCCAGGTCTTGAAGGCCGCGACGACGTCGGCCGGCAGACTCAGGGCGTCGGGCGCCCCGGCGACCGCCTCGAGGTAGCGCTCGCCGGCCTCGGCGATGAACTCGTCGGCGAGCTCGAGGACGTACTCGCCCTGATAGCCGTCGTCGGGGACCGCCACGTCGGCGCCGAGGCGCTGCGCGTACCGCGCCGCCAGCGACTGGCCGAAGCGCAGCATCTGCGTGCCCGCGTCGTTCACGTAGAACTCGCGCGTCACGTCGTGGCCGGCGTAGGCGAAGATGCGGCACAGGGCGTCGCCGTACGAGGCGTAGCGCGCGTGGCCGACGTGCAGCGGCCCCGTCGGGTTGACGCTCACGAACTCGATGTTGACCTTCTGCCGCCGCTCGACCGGCAACGCCCCGCGGCCGTAGGCCGAGCCCGCGGCGAGCATGCGGGCGAGGGCGCCGCGGTGCCAGGCGTCGGTCAGGAAGAGATTGAGGAAGCCCGGGCCGGCGACCTCGAAGCGCGCGCAGGACCCGGCTCCGGCCCCGGCGCACCAGCGCTCGCCCAAGGCCTGGGCGATCTCGCGCGGCGGGCGGCCGGCCCGCTTGGCGTTGACGAGCGCCGCGTTGGTCGTCAGGTCGCCGTGCTCGCGGCGCGAAGGCACGCCGAGCTCGGCGGCGGCCGGTGGTCCTTCGACGCCCAGCTCTGCGAACACGCCGGCGAGCGCCGCGTCGAGCGACGCGGCGAGGCCGGCGACGTCGTGGATGTCGTCGTGTGAGGGCATCGCTGCACAGAGCGCGGCGAGCGGCGCCGCGCGAGGGGCATTCTACAGCGTCGTCCCCGCCGGGCACGAACGTCCGGACCACCGCAGATGCCCCCGCGGGCGATGCGTCTCCGGACGACCGCCGCGCTACCCTGCGGGCGGCGCGCCCTGGCGCGGCCGCCGTCTCGCCCTCAGTGGTGGTACGGGTGGCCGCGGCGGATCGACAGACCTCTGAAGAGCTGCTCGGCGAGGACGACGCGGACCAGCTGGTGCGGCATCGTGAGCGGCGAGAGCGAGAGCCGCTCGGCGGCGCGGGCGACGACCTCGTCGGCGAGCCCGAGGGAGCCGCCCACGACGAAGGTGACGCGGCCGCGCTCGAGCCAGCGCTCGAGCGCGGCCGCGAAGCCGAGTGAGTCGTAGGTGGCGCCGTCGACGGTGAGCGCCACGGTCGTCGCCGACGAGGGCCAGGCGGCCAGCAGGCGACGGCCCTCCTCGCGCAGGACCTCGGCGGGCGCCCGGCCCTTGAGCGCGACTTCGCGCACCTCTCGGGTCTCGAGCGAGAGCCAGGGCCTGAGCAGCCGCACGTAGTGCTCGTAGGCGGGGCGCAGGTCGCGGTCGAGCCCGCCCACGGCGAGGATCTCGGCGCGCGGGGGCATGTGCGGACGGCGGCGCGCCGGCGCCGTCAGAGGCGGGGCGGCGAGGAGAAGAAGCCGACCCGGCCCTTGCCGCCGGCACGCGCCGCGTACATGGTGGTCGCCGCCTTGGCGACGAGCGCCTCGACCGTCTGCCCGTCGCCCGGGTAGGCGGCGACGCCCGCCGAGGCGGAGAGTGCGTACTGCCGGTCCCCCACCTCGACGGCGAGGTGCTGCATCGAGCCGAGCACGCGCTCGAGCACGATGTCGGCCTGCCGCTCGGCCGTCTCGGGCAGCACGAGCAGGAACTCGTCGGCCCCGTACCGGCAGAGCAGGTCGCAGCCGCGGATCTGCGCCGTCAGCGCGGCCGCCCAGTGGCGGAGCACCTCGTCGCCGCCCTCCTGGCCGACCTCTTCGTTGACGCGCTGGAAGTCGTCCAGGTCGATCATCACGAAGGCCACGGTGCGGCCGTGGCGCGCGGCGCGCACGAGCTCGTACGCCGCGCGCTCGCGCAGGTGCCTGAAGTTCATCAGCCCGGTCAGGGCGTCGTGCGTCTCGAGCTCGCGCCGCTGGTTCAGCAGGCGCAGGTTGTCGAGCGCGACCTCGGCCTGGTCGGCGAGACCCTTGAGGAGCCGCTTCTGCGCCTCCGGGTCGAACCCGTTCTCGCGGTACAGGTAGCCCGCCTGGTCGCCGGTGTAGCCCTCGAACTGGCAGACGGTGTCGCCCAGGGCCCAGCAGAGGGTCTCCTTGGTGAGCACGTCGGTCCCGGTGATGCGCTCGAGGACGCCGTCGATCAGGCCGCGCTCGAAGTCGCAGACGGCCGTGCCCGTGCGCGGCAGGCGCTCGCTGCTGGCGCAGTGCGAGAGCTTCACCAGCACGCGCTCCTCGTCGAGCTCGACCTCCAGCTCACCGAGACGCATCTCCTCGAACCAGTCCTTCAAGCCTTGGATCGAGCGGATGTCGAGATCACCGCTGAAGCGCTTCGCGGCCAGGTAGATGGCCGGGCCGGCGCTGGCCCCGAGCAGCTCGGGCAGCACGCCGAACTGCAGCAGGCGCAGCAGGGCCGTCGGGGTGGTGGCGGTCGGCGGTGTGGCGTCGAGGATCTGCGCGGTGGTCGGCCACGAGCGCGGCTCTTCGGAGGCGGTCAGGCTCAGCAGCGAGCGCAGCGTCCGCGCGAAGACGGACGCCAGCGAGATCTCCTCCTGGGAACGCAGCGCCATGCCCGCAGTCACCCCCTTCGGTACGACGCCTCGGGGGACGACGCGCACCTCTCTCCTGTCGGTCGCACGCCCCCGAGCCCGCCGGGGACGCTGGCTATACTATAGAGGAAGGGCCCCGGCGCCGGAATGTGCTTGGCGCCACTCGTAACTCGAAGCGTTGCCAGCCCTGTGGACGGGAGAGCGCCTCCGGCCGTGACCACCGATCCTCGAGAACCCGGCCTCGCGTCGCGCAAGCGCGCCGTCCGCGAGCGCGCCCTCGCGGCGCGCGACGCCCTGCCTGCCGCGGCGCGCGCGGAGAAGAGCGCGCGCATCGTCGCGGCGCTGGTCGCGCTCGACGAGTGCGCGCGCGCCCGCTGCGTGATGGCCTACGTCCCGGTCCGCAGCGAGTTCGACACGCGGCCCCTGCTCGAGCGCCTGCTCGCCGCCGGCGTCGTGCTCGCGCTGCCGCGCATCACGGGGCCGCGCGTCATGGTCGCGGCGCGGGTCACCGACCTCGCGCTCGACCTGGTCCCGGGGGCCTTCGGCATCCCGGCGCCGCGCGACGGCCTGGAGGCGTTGTCACCGGCCCTCCTCGACTGCGTCCTCGTGCCGGGCTCGGCCTTCGACCTCGAGGGACGCCGCTGCGGGTACGGCGGCGGTTACTACGACAACCTCCTGGCCCTGACACGACCCGACTGCCACCGTGTGGCCGCGGCGTTCGACGTCCAGGTCGTGGACGAGGTACCGGCCGAGCCCCACGACCTGCCCGTCCACCATCTCGTCACCGAGACGCGCGCCGTCGACTTCGGGCGCTGACCGCCGGGCCGCCGGGCGCCCTCGGGGCACGGTCCAGCGGCCGCGGCTCAGACGACCGGCACGAGGTACCGCGCCATGTCGTCGGCGAGGTGGCGAGCCGCGGCCCGCAGCTCGGGGTCGGCAGCCGCCGCCCCGCGCTCGTCGGCCAGACCGCTCACGCTGCACGTCGGCACGTCGCGGTCACTCGAGAGCGCGACGTAACGGCGCAGCGCGGCGAGCGTGTCCTCGAGGCCCGTCTCGGCGGCGACGGTGATCAGCCCCGCGACCTTGGCCGCCAGCCACCGCCCGTGGGTGTAGGGGAAGTAGCAGCGGTCGATGAAGAGCTTCATCTGCGCGGACACGTTCTCGTAGTAGACGGGCGAGGCCAGCACCAGGCCGTCGGCCGCGTACACGGCCTCGATCGCCGCGGCGGCGTCGTCGGCGTAGGCACACTCGGAGCGCTCGGCGCAGTCGTCGTGGGCCGCGCAGGGCGCGATGTGCAGCCCGCACACGTCGATCGTCTCGCAGCGACAGCCGAGCGCCGTGAGACGCTCGAGCGCCGCGCCGACGAGCGCGTTCGTGTTGCCGTCGCGGCGCGGGCTGGCGACCACGGCGACGACGCGCGGGTGACTCTCGTCGTTCATGTCTGACCCCCCTCGAGAAGCTGCCAAGCGCATTCTACGCCCAGACCCACGGCCGGGCGGGACGACGCGAGGGCTTGGGACGGTACCAGAGGACGGTACACTCATGCCCGTGACGACCGCGAGCGACACCCGCGACGGCAACGGCCGGTCCACCGCCGCGACGGCGCCCGCCGTCGCCGTCCTGCTGGCCGGCGGGCGCGGCCGCCGGGCCGGCCTCGACAAGCGCTACCTCGTGCTCGGCGGCCGCACGCTGCTCCAGCGCAACGCCCACTTCCTGCGCGCCCTCTTCCCCGAGGTCGTCGTCTCGCACGCGCGCGGACAGCGACCGGACCTCGGCGACGAGGCCACGCTCCCGTTCCTGCCCGACGCCTACCCCGGTCGCTCTCCCCTGACCGGCATCGTCACCGCCCTCGACGGTCTCGGCGGCCCCCTCTTCGTGATGGCCGCCGACCTCGCCTTCCCTGAGCCGGCCGCCGTGCGCCGCGTGCTCGCCGCCGCCGCCGCGTCCGGGGCCGACGTCACCCTTCCCCGCGTCGGCCCGCACCGCGAGCCGCTCTTCGCCGTCTACGGCCCAGGCTGCCTGGCGCCGATGCGTGCCCTCCTTCTTGAGGGACGGCACCGCATCGCCGCGGCCTTTCCCGGCCTGCGCCTCGAGGAGGTGCCCTTCCCCGACGCGCGGCCGTTCCATAACATCAACACCATGGACGAGTACCGGGAGGCGCGGCGGCGCCTCGAAGAGGAAGCGCCGGCCGGCGAAGCGCCGGCCCTGGTCGCCATCGTCGGCAAGAGCGACTCGGGCAAGACGACCGTGGTCGAGCACCTCCTCCCCGAACTGCGCGCCCTGGGCCTGCGCGTGGGGACCGTGAAGCACGACGCCCACTCCTTCGAGATCGACCACCCCGGCAAGGACTCGTGGCGGCACGGCCAGGCGGGCGCCGAGGCGTACGCCATCAGCTCGCCCGAGCGCTTCGCCTTCGTCGCCCGTCTCGACGAGGAGCTCTCGCTCACGACGTTGGCGCGGCGCTACTTCGG
Source organism: Thermoleophilia bacterium (assembly GCA_035464075.1). Taxonomy (GTDB): domain Bacteria; phylum Actinomycetota; class Thermoleophilia; order UBA2241; family UBA2241; genus UBA2241. Next base: position 6,076 of record DATHSP010000260.1, read on the forward strand.
CGGTTTCGACCTGCTGCTCGCCGAAGGCTACAAGCGCTCGGCCCCCCACCGCATCGAGGTGTTCCGCGCTGCCGCCGGGCACCGCGAGCCGCTCTGCGCGCCCGGCGAGGCGCTGGCGCTCGTGACCGACACCGACCTGCCGCACGAGCACCGCTTCGCCCTCGACGACGCCGCCGGCCTGGCGCGCTTCATCGCCGCGCGTCTCGACACGCTCCGGCTGTACTAGGCGCGACCGGGCGGCGCCGCGCTCGCGGTCGGCGCCGGTCGGCCCATGGAGCGCGACCGGCGCCGGTGAGACCATCGTTCGCGGCCGCCGCGAGGGCCGGCGGCCACAGCGCGCGCCGGGAGCACGGGAGCGGCCCGCGGTGCCCGCCTTGATTGCGCCTGCGGGCTACCGTACAGTTTCTCTGTCAGGACCTGGCCGCCCGCCGTGCCGGCGGGCGGCGGGCGACACCGACCAGAGAGAAGAGTGACATGCCCAACCTCGGCCCGACCGAACTCCTGATCATCCTGGGGATCCTCGTGCTCCTGTTCGGGGCCAGCCGTCTGCCCAAGCTCGGCAAGTCCATGGGACAGAGCATCCGCGGCTTCAAGAAGGGTCTGAACGAAGACGGCGATGACAAGGAGCTCGAAGGCTCCGACGCGGCGCGCCTCGACAAGGGCGACGAGGCGGGCGACGACAAGAGCTGACCGGCGCGGGGCCCCGTCGGGCTCCCGTCTCTGATCGACTCCCGCCGACGACCCGGGCACGGCGGCGACCCGCCCCGGTCCCGGCCGGCGTCAGTCTTCGTCCGTCAGCAGGCAGACCGCCAGCGCGACGATCCCCTCGCCGCGCCCCGCGAACCCCATCCCCTCGGTCGTCGTCGCCTTGACTCCAACGTCCTCCGGCGTGACGCCGAGCGCCGCGGCGAGCCGCGCCGCCATCGCGCCGCGCAGCGGGGCGAGGCGCGGCGCCTCGCAGACCACCGTCAGGTCGACGTTGACCACTCGCCAGCCCGCCGCCGCCACGCGCCGCCGCACCTCTGCGAGCAGGGCGATGCTGTCGGCGCCGCGATAGGCCTCGTCGTCGTCGGGGAAGAGCTGCCCGATGTCGCCGAGCCCGGCGGCGCCCAGCAAGGCGTCCGTCACCGCGTGGGCGGCGACGTCGGCGTCCGAGTGACCGGCGAGGCCCTGGGGGTGGGGTACCTCGACGCCCGCCAGCACCAGGGGGCGCCCCGGCGCGAAGCGATGCGCGTCGACGCCCTGGCCGACCCTAAACGTCGGCCTCGACCTCCCACGAGAGCAGCGCCCCCGCCAGCGGGAGGTCCTGCGGCGTCGTGATCTTGACGTTGGCCGGCGTGGACGGGACGACGACGACGCGGCGGCCGGCACGCTCGAGCAGGGCGGCGTCGTCGGTCGCACCGCCGACGTCGGGGCGCGCGTACACCTCGCGCAGGGCCGCGGCGCGGAACACCTGCGGCGTCTGCGCCGCCCAGAGCGCGGAGCGGTCGACCGTGTCGACCACGGAGCGATGCTCGTCGCTGCGCTTGAGCGTGTCGCTGACCTCGATCGCGGGGATGGCGCCGTCGGCGCCGTCGAGGGCGCGCACGCAGTCCTCGAAGACGTGACGCGAGAACAGCGGCCGCGCCCCGTCGTGGACGGCGATCACCCCGGCCTCGGCCGGCACCTCGAGGAGCCCGGCGCGCACCGAGTCGGCGCGCTCGCGGCCGCCCTCGGCGAGCAGCAGCGGCGTGCCGTCGTCGAGGCCGAAGAGCTCGCTGGCGAAGCGCACGGTGTGCGACGGGTGGAGGACGACGACGAGGCCGGCGACCCGCGGGATCGCGAGCAGGCGCCGCACCGAGTGGCACAGCACGGGCTCGCCTCCGAGCAGGAGGAACTGCTTGGACTCGCCGTCGGGGAGCCCCATGCGCCGGCTCTCGCCGGCGGCGGCGACGATCACCCACACGGGCTGCGCGGACGGTGGATCGGCCACGTCGTCTCCTCTCTCAGCGCACCAGGCGCGAGAAGATCATCTTGCCGGACGGGCTCTGCAGCACGCTCGTCACCTCGGCCTGCACACGATTGCCGACCTTGCCGGCGGCCTCCTCGACGACGATCATCGTGCCGTCGTCGAGGTAGCCGACGCCCTGGTCCTGCTCACGGCCCTCGCGCAGGATCTTGACCTCGATCTGCTCGCCGGGCAGCACGGCCGCCTTGACGGCGTCGGCGAGGTCGTTGACGTTGAGCACGCGCACGCCCTGGATCGCGGCCACCTTGGCGAGCGTGTGGTCGGTGCTGAGGACCTGCCCGTCGAGATCGCGGCCGAGGCGCACGAGCTTGGCGTCGACGGCCTCGATGTCGGCGTAGTCGGTGCCCTCGACGCGCACCTGGTCGCTGGCGTCCTGCAGGCGCCGCACGTAGTCGAGACCGCGCCGGCCGCGGACCCGCTTCTCGGCGTCGGACGAGTCGGCGAGGCGCTGGAGCTCCTCGATGACGAAGCGCGGCACAAGGAGCTCGCCCTCGAGGAACCCGGTGCGCACCACGTCGACGATGCGCCCGTCGATGATGGCGCTCGAGTCGAGAAGCTTGGGCGGCGTGCGCCCCTCGAGCGCCTCGAGGCCGCGGCGCAAGCCGAGCATCCTGAGGATCTCGACGTGCTTGCGCACCGCCACGTGGGCGACGAAGTACCCGGAGAGCAGGAAGACGGGGATGGGCAGGTACGGGCCGACGTACGGTATGTTGACGAGAGCCAGGCTGAGCAGGCCGGCGATGGCGAGACCGATGAGCACACCGACGGCGGCGACGACGACCTCGGGCCCGGTCGTGCGCAGGAGCCGCTCGTCGACGAGGTCGAGGCCGCGGTTGACGAGCCAGGCGACGAAGGCGCCGAGCAGGTACCCGACGACCAGACCGACACCCGTCAGGGCGATGAGGAAGACGAGGGCCTCGAAGTCGCTGAACTCGGGCAGGACCTCGGTGCCGCGCAGACGGTCGGCGACCTGGTAGCCGGCCACGGCGCCGAGCAGCGCCAGCACGGCGCGGACGGCGGTCGAGAGCACGCCCCTGCCGCGCCCCCGCTCGGGGGGCGGCGTGTCAGAGGATCTGGGCTGGCTCTCGGGTGTCTTCGGCAAGCGGCGCGCCACTGGGGTGGACGGTCTCGAGGACGCGCTCGAGGAACTCGTTGGCCTCGTCCTCGCTGTACTCGCGGGCGTACATGAGCTCGCTCGCCAGGATCTTCTTGGCCTTGGAGAACATCTGCTTCTCGCCGGTGGAGAGCCCCTTGTCGGCGTGACGGATGGCCAGGTTACGGACCACCTCGGCGACCTCGAAGATATCGCCCGTCTTGAGCTTGTCGCGGTTGTGCTTGTAGCGACGGCTCCAGTTCTTGGGCATCTTGGTGGGGTCGCCGCGCAGGACCTCGAGGACCTGCTCGACGACGTCGCGGTCGACGACCCGGCGAAGCCCCGCACGGTCGGCGTTCTCGACCGGCACCATGACGGTCATGTCGTTGTGGAGGATCTTGATCGTCAGGTAGTCACGCTGCTGACCGAGCACTTCTTTCTGCTCGATCTTCACGATCTTGCCGGCCCCGTGGTGCGGGTACACGACCTTGTCGCCGATCTCGTACACGGTGCTCAAACCCCCCCGTCGTCGCTCTTGGCGCTTGTCGTGCCTGCTGGACCTGCCACAGCGGCGAGGCGGAGGGCCTCACGTACGTCTGCGGCCCCGTCGACCTGCACGCCCGTGCCCCTGTGCGCGGCCGCGTCGGCCGCAGGCACGATGAGCCGCGTGTAGCCGCACCTCGCGGCTTCGGCGACACGCCGCCCGGCCTGGCTGCATGAACGAAGTTCGCCCGTCAGGCTGATCTCTCCGAACAGTGCGACCCGCGGCGGGAGTGGTGTGTCGCGGCCGGCCGAGGCGAGGGCGGCCGCGACGGCGAGGTCTGCCGCGGGCTCGTCGATGCGAATCCCGCCTGCAATATTAGCAAAAATGTCGGCCGAGGACAACGACAGGCCGGCGTGGCGGGCGAGCACGGCGAGGATCATGGCCAGCCGGTTGCGGTCGAACCCGGTGGCGATGCGCCGCGGTACGGCGAGCTCGCTGCGACTGGCCAGGGCCTGGACTTCGACGAGGAGACAGCGGCTGCCCTCGACGGCGACGTGCGTCGCGGCGCCGGCCGCGGAGCGGCCGTCGCCGGCGAAGAGGCGTGCCGGGTCGGTGACCGGCCGCAGGCCGGCCTCGGTCATCTCGAAGACGCCGAGCTCCTCGGTCGAGCCGAAGCGGTTCTTGGACGCGCGCAGCGTGCGGTAGAACCGCTGCCGGTCGCCCTCGAACTGGAGGACGGTGTCGACGACGTGTTCGAGCACCCGCGGCCCGGCGAGGGCCCCCTCCTTGGTGACGTGGCCGACGAGGACCACGGCCACCCCGGTGTCCTTGGCGAGACGCTGGAAGCGCCCCGCCGCCTCGCGCACCTGACTCACGCTGCCGGGCGCCGAGGTGAGCGCGTCGCTGTAGAGCGTCTGCACCGAGTCGACGACGACCAGCGCCGGGCGCTGCGCGTCGACGGCGGCGAGGAGACTCTCGAGCTCGGTCTCGGCCAGCACGGCGATCGTCTCCGGGCGCCGGCAGACGCGCTCGGCGCGCATCTTGACCTGGGCCGGCGACTCTTCGCCGCAGACGAGCAGCACCTTCCGTTCGCCGGCGACGGCGTCGAGGACCTGCAGGAGCAGGGTGCTCTTGCCGATGCCCGGCTCGCCCCCGAGCAGCACGAGTGAGCCCGGCACGAGGCCGCCGCCGAGCACGAGGTCGAGCTCGGCGATGCCGGAGGGGAAGCGGGCGACCGCGGACGAGGTGACGTCGGCAAGGCGGAGGGGGGCGGCCGCTGCGCGGCC
>DATHSP010000261.1:0-5074 GCA_035464075.1 Thermoleophilia bacterium
GCGTGATCCAAGGCGGCGGGCGGCCGGGTCGCGCGACCCAGCCGCCCGCCGCCCTTCGTGCCCATGTCTTGCCCGCGGTCACGTCCGGCGCCCGCTCCGGGCGCACCGTCGGACGGGCCGCCGGCCCGGCCCGGTGCGACCGCGCCGCCAGTCGCGGTGGCACGGCGCTCCGGTGCCCGGTTCGGAGGCGTCTCCGGGAGGCCCGGCGCGCCCGCGCTCACACTCGGGGTGTATACTGCCCGTCCCCGCAGCGCGCACGGCGCGCGCCGTGCGCGCCACGACCATCGAGGAGGGAACGCCGTGGCAGAGGCCAGGAAGCGTTCGCGCGCCGGAGAGTGGCGTGCCCGTGAGGCGACCAAGCGCGCGACGAAGGCGTCGATCGAGGAGTTCGTCCCCGACGCCGTCGCCGCGGCCGGGCCCGACGACGAGCTGCGCGACCCGGCGCTCTTCATCAATCGCGAGCTCAGCATGCTCGCCTTCTTCCACCGCGTGCTGGACGAGGCCCGCGACCCCCTGAACCCCCTGCTGGAGCGGGTCAAGTTCGTCGGCATCGTGGGCTCGATCCTGGGCGAGTTCTTCATGGTCCGCCTCGCCGGCCTGCGGCAGCAGGTCGAGGCCGGGGTGACCGAGGTCAGCGCCGACGGCCACTCCCCCCAGGAGCTGCTGCCGCTCGTGCGCGAGCAGGCCTGGGACCTCATGAAGCAGGCGCGTGAGTGCTTCATCGGCCTCCTGCCGGAGCTGGAGGCGGCGGGCATCCACGTCGTCGCCCACGACGAGCTCGACGAGAAGCAGCGCGCCTCCCTCGCCGCCTACTTCGAGGAGCGCGTCTACCCGGTCCTCACGCCGCTCGCCTTCGACCCCGGCCGCCCCTTCCCGCACATCTCGAACATGAGCCACAACCTGGCCGTGCTGGTGCGCGACCCGGCCGGCGAGGAGCACTTCGCGCGCGTCAAGGTGCCGGGCTCGCTGCCGAGGCTGGTGCCCGTGCCCGCGCCGGGCCGCCGCGGACGCGGCGGCCAGGACCGCTGGTTCGTCTGGCTCGAAGACCTGATCACGGCACACATCGGTGCGCTCTTCCCGGGCATGGAGATCGTCGAGATCCACCCCTTCCGCGTGACCCGCGACGCCGAGCTCGCGATCCAGGAGCTCGAGGCGGACGACCTGCTCGAGACCATCGAGCGCTTCGTCCGCCGCCGGCGCTTCGGGTCGGTGATCCGCTGCACGGTCGACGAGACCATGCCGCAGCACATCCGTGACATCCTCGTCGACAACCTCGAGCTCGAGCCGACCGACCTCTACCCGGTCAAGTCGCCGCTCGGGCTGAGCAGCCTGTGGGACGTCGGCTCCATCGACCGCCCCGACCTCAAGTATCAGCCGCTCGTGCAGGCGGTGCCGGCGGCGTTCGACGGCGTCGGGGGCGCCGACCTCTTCGCCGCCATCCGCCAGCGTGACGTCCTCCTGCACCACCCCTACGACTCCTTCGACCCGGTCGTCGAGCTCGTGCAGGCGGCCGCCGACGACCCCGACGTGCTCGCCATCAAGACGACCCTCTACCGCGTCGGCCGCAACGCCCCGATCGTCGACGCGCTCATGGAGGCGGCACGCAACGGCAAGCAGGTCGCCGTCCTGCTCGAGCTCAAGGCGCGCTTCGACGAAGAGAGCAACATCGGCTGGGCGCGCGCCCTCGAGCAGGAGGGCGTGCACGTGGTCTACGGCCTCCTCGGCCTCAAGACGCACTCCAAGATCATGCTGATCGTGCGCCGCGAGGGCGACCGCGTGCGGCGCTACGTGCACCTCGGCACGGGCAACTACAACAGCGTGACGACGAAGCAGTACACCGACCTCGGCTACCTCACCTGCGACGAGGAGATGGGCGCCGACGCCTCCGCCGTCTTCAACGCCCTCACGGGGTACGCCACCGATGTCCGCTATCGGCGCTTCCTCGTCGCCCCGCAGCACCTGCGCGGCCAGGTCGCCGAACGCATCGAGCGCGAGATCGAGCACGCGCGTCGCGGGGAGGAGGCGCACCTCATCTTCAAGATGAACGCCCTCGTGGACAAGCCGATGATCCGCCGGCTCTATCGGGCCTCGCAGGCGGGGGTCAAGGTCGAGCTCAACGTGCGCGGCATGTGCTGCCTGCGGCCCGGCATCCCCGGGGTCAGCGAGAACATCACCGAGAAGAGCATCGTCGGCCGTTTCCTCGAGCACAGCCGCATCTACTGGTTCCGCAACGGCGGCGACGAGGAGGTGCTGCTGGGCAGCGCCGACCTCATGCCCCGCAACCTCAACCGCCGCGTCGAGATCCTCTTCCCGGTGCTCGACCGCGGCATCGTCCGCCAGATCAGGGACGACATCCTCGCGACCTACCTTCGCGACAACGTGAAAGCCCGCGTGCTGCACGCCGACGGCGTCTGGGAGCATGTGCACCCCGGCCCCGGCGAGGAACCGCTCGACGCCCAGGAGCACTACGTCGCCCGGGCGCGCGAGTCGGTGCGCGAGAGGGGGGAGTGAGCGTGGCGGTGAGGCTGTTCTTCCTGCGGCATGGGCGGGCGATGGCGCGCGCCGACTGGGGCGGGGACGACGACCTGCGGCCGCTGACGCCCGAGGGCGAGGCGGCGATGGCGCGCGCGGCGCGGACCATCGCCGCCATGGACCTCGGGCTCAAGGTCATCGTCACGAGTCCCCTCGTGCGCGCGCGCCGCACGGCGGAGATCGTCGCCGAGGCCGTCGGCCCCGGGCTCTGCGTCGTCGAGGACGAGCGCCTCGCCGGCGGGTTCGACGTCAAGGCGTTGCGCGCCGTCGTCGCCGAGCACGGCACGCCGAAGGCGCTGATGCTGGTCGGGCACGAGCCCGATTTCAGCACCGTCGTCGGCGCTCTCATCGGCGGCGGGCGCGTCGTGTGCAAAAAGGGCGGTCTGGCGCGCGTCGACGCCGCCGACGGTGACCTCAAGGCGGCCGAGCTCGCCTGGCTCCTGCCGCCCTCGCAGCTCGGGGGAGGCTGAGCCGATGGAGATCGAGGCCAAATACTCGGTACCGGACGACGACACGCTCGAGCGGCTCGCCCGCGCCCGCCGGCTCGCCGGCTACGCGCTCGGCGCGGCCGCCGACCGGCGTGACGGCGACGTCTTCCTCGACACGGCCGACCGCCGCTTCCTCGCGGCCGGCTACTACTTGCGCCGGCGCGAGACGGGCGACGGCGTGCGCCTCACACTCAAGGGCCTGGTCACGGCCGCCGACGGCGTGCTGCGCCGCGAGGAGCTCGAAGCCCTCGTCGCGGTCGACGTGCCGGTCCAGGAGTGGCCGAAGGGGCAGCTCCGCGAGCGCGTCGAGTCCGTGGCCCAGGGGGCGCCGCTGGCGCCGCTCGTCGAGCTGCGCCAGCGGCGCCGCACCCGCGTCGTCTCCGACGGCGAGCGCGAGGTCGGCGAGCTGAGCCTCGACGAGGTCGAGGTCGTCGGCGACGCCGCCGAGCGCGGCTGGCTCGAGCTCGAGCTCGAGCTGCGCGGCGACGGCGACGAGGACGACCTGGCCAAGCTGACCAGGGCCCTGCGCCGCCGCTTCCGCCTCAAACCCGAGAGCCGGGCCAAATTCGCCCGCGCGCTCGAGCTCGCCGGCGTCGACGTGGCCGCCGTCGCAGCGGCTTCGGCCGCCACCGCGGTGTCCGCGAGCGAGGCGGCCGCTGCCCCGCCGGCCGGCCAGGCCGCCGGCCCCCGGCCGGAAAGCGAGGCTGCGAGTCCCGCGCCGACCGGCCGACCCGCCGCAGATGCCGCCGGTCCGGGGGCCGTCGCCGCGTCCTCGGAGGCCGGGCTCGCGGCGGTCGCCGGCGAGGCCGCCGGCGACGCAGAGGCGACGTCCTCGTCCCCGAGCCCCGACCGCGCCCAGGTGCGCCGCAAGCGCCCGCCGATCGAGCGCGACGACACGATGGCGCTCGCCGCCGTCAAGGTGCTGCGTCTGCATTTCAACAAGATGCTCGCGCACGAGAAGGGGACCCGCCTCGGCGACGATCCCGAGGAGCTGCACGACATGCGCGTCGCCACGCGGCGCATGCGCATGGCGCTGCGCATCTTCGCCCCCTACCTTGACACGCAGGAGGTGCACCCCGCGCTCAAGGGCCTGCGCCGCACCGGGCGCCGCCTCGGCGTGGTGCGCGACCTCGACGTCTTCAAGGGCAAAGCCGTGAAGTATGTCGAGCGGCTGCCGCAGCGCCGTCGAGGTGAGCTCGACGGCCTGCTCGCGGCGTGGGACCTCGAGTACGCCGCGCGTCGCGCCGAGCTCATCGCCTACCTCGACGGCCGCAGCTATCGTCGCTTCGTCGAGCGCATGGCGGAGCTGCTCGAGGAGCCGCCCGAGCGTCTCTCCGCTCCCGGCGGGCAGGGGACGGTCGCCCAGGTGCTGCCCATGCTGCTGCACCGCGACGTCGCCGACGTGCTCGGCGCCGGGGCCCTGGTCGGGCCGGGGGCGCCGCTGACGCGCTTCCACGAGCTGCGCATCGCCGGCAAGGCGCTGCGCTACACGCTGGAGTTCTTCGCCGCCCCGCTGGGGCGCGGCGCGCTGCCCCTGATCGCGACGATGAAAGGGTTGCAGGACCACCTCGGCGACCTGCAGGACGCGGTCGTCGCCAGCGGCCTCGTGCGCGACTACCTGACCCACGGTCGCTGGCAGGCGCCCGGCGACGGGGCGCCGGCGCCGAACACCATCGTCGTCGACGCCGGCGCGGCCCGCTACCTGGCGGCGCGGCAGCAGGAGATGGAGGAGCTCATCGCCGGCTTCCCGGCGGTCTGGCCGACGATCGCCGGCGAGGAGTTCGGCGGGCGCCTGGCGCGCGCCCTCGCCCGCCTCTGAGGTCGCGGCCGCCCGGCTCGGGTCGAGCGGCTGAGGGTGAACGAACGTCCGCGGCCGCCCGACGCAGGTCGGGCGGCCGCGGCCGCGCACACGCAAGTGAGCAGGCGCGTCAGGTCTTGGCGCCGGCCTTCTTCTTGCCGCCGCGCTTGCCCTTCTTGCCCTTGGCGGCCTTCTTGCCTGCGTCCGCCTTCTTGCCGGGTTTGGCCGAGGCCTTGCCGGCCTTGACCGCCTTGCG
>DATHSP010000262.1:0-2053 GCA_035464075.1 Thermoleophilia bacterium
AGCACACATGGCTGGACGACGCATCGTGGTCGACGGCAACGAGGCGGTAGCGCTCGTTGCGCACGTGACCAACGAGGTCATCGCGATCTACCCGATCACCCCCGCCTCGCCGATGGGCGAGTTCGCCGACGCCTGGTCGGCGGCCAAGCGCCCCAACGTCTGGGGCCAGATCCCCGAGGTCGTGCAGCTGCAGAGCGAGGCCGGCGCCGCGGGCACGCTGCACGGCGCGCTGCAGGCCGGCTCGCTGTCGACCACCTTCACGGCGTCGCAGGGCCTGCTGCTCATGTACCCCAACATGTTCAAGATCGCGGGCGAGCTCACGCCGGCGGTCATCCACGTGGCCGCACGCGCGGTCGCCACCCACGCGCTCAGCATCTTCGGCGACCACAGCGACGTGATGGCGGTGCGCAGCGCGGGCTGGGCGATGCTCTTCGCGCACAACGTGCAGGAGGCGCAGGACATGGCGCTCGTGGCGCAGGCGACCACCCTGCGCACGCGCGTGCCGTTCCTCCACGCCTTCGACGGCTTCCGCACGAGCCATGAGGTCGCGGTCATCGAGTCGCTGGACGAGGACGTCATGCGGGCGCTGCTCCCCGAGCACCTCATCGCCGCCCACAGGGCCCGCAAGCTCGACCCCGACCACCCGGTCCTGCGCGGCACGGCGCAGAACCCCGACGTCTTCTTCCAGGGGCGCGAGGCGGGCAACTCGTTCTACGCCGAGGTGCCGGCCGCGCTCGAGCAGGTGCTCGACGAGTTCGCGGCCCTCACCGGCCGGCGCTACCACGCCTTCGAGACCTACGGCGCCCCCGACGCCGAGCGCGTCGTCGTCCTGATGGGCTCGGGCGTCGGCGCGGCCAAGGAGGCCGTCGACGCGATGAACGCCGCCGGCGAGAAGGTGGCGGTGGTCTCCGTCCGGCTCTACCGGCCGTTCGATGCCGAGGGCTTCGTCAAGGCGTTGCCGCCGACCACCCGCGCGATCGCCGTCCTCGACCGCGCCAAGGAGCCCGGCGCCACCGGCGAGCCGCTCTACCAGGACGTCGTCACCGCGCTCTCCGAGCGCTGGGAGGACGCCGGCAGCCGGCCCAAGGTGCTGGGCGGCCGCTACGGCCTCGGCAGCAAGGAGTTCTTCCCCCGCGCCGCCAAGGCCGCCCTCGACGGGCTCGACGACCCCAAGACCCCGCGCTCGTTCACGCTCGGGATCATCGACGACGTCACCCACCTGTCGCTGCCGCTCGACGCGAGCTTCACCACCGAGCGTCCCGAGGTCAACCGCGCGCTGTTCTTCGGCATGGGCAGCGACGGCACCGTCGGCGCCAACAAGAACAGCGTCAAGATCATCGGTGAGAACACCAAGCTCGACGCCCAGGGCTACTTCGTCTACGACTCCAAGAAGTCCGGCGCCGTCACGGTGTCGCACCTGCGCTTCGGCCCGGCCCCCGTCGCCAGCTCCTACCTCATCGAGCAGGCCGGCTTCATCGGCGTCCACCGCTTCGATCTGGTGTACGAGCGCGACGTGCTCGGCCTCGCCGCCCGCGGCGCGACCGTCCTGTTCAACGCGCCCCACGCGCCCGCCGAGCTGTTCGACAAGCTGCCCGTCGAGTGCCAGCGCATCGTGCGCGAGCGTGACCTCAAGCTCTACACGATCGACGGCGACTCGGTGGCGCACGACGTCGGCATGGGCGGCCGCATCAACACGATCATGCAGACCTGCTTCTTCGCGCTCGCGAACGTCCTGCCGCGCGACGAGGCGATCGCCGAGATCAAGAAGGCGATCGACAAGACCTACGGCAAGCGCGGCGGCACCGTGCTCGCCCGCAACCACGCCGCCGTCGACGCCGCGCTCGAGCACATGTACGAGGTGCCGGTGCCGGCCGAGGGCGAGGGGACGCTGCGCCTGCGCGACGCGGTCCCCCAGGCCGCGCCCGACTTCATGCAGCGCATCACGGCCCGCATCATGGAGGGCTACGGCGACCTGCTGCCCGTCTCCGCGCTGCCGGTCGACGGCACCTTCCCGACCGACACCGCGAAGTGGGAGAAGCGCTCGATCGCCCAC
>DATHSP010000263.1:0-1674 GCA_035464075.1 Thermoleophilia bacterium
AGCAGCACGTCGGCGCTGCCCGACGAGACACCGGAGACGATCAGCGGCCGCGCGGCGCCCTTCAGCGCCTTGGCGACGGCCTTCGCCCAAGCGGCCGTCTCGCCCTTCAGGCCCGTCACGCGCGGTGCAGACTTGTCGAGCCCGTGGGCGACGGCCAGCGCCGCGCGGGCGATGTCCTGCGGCGCCGCGTGCAGGGCGGCGGCGGCGATCGCGTCGAGCTTCGTCGCCGCCGGCGTCGCCGTCCAGAGCACACTGGGCAGCTGCCGTTTGACCTGGCCGACACCGGCGTCGTTCCAGCGCTGGATACGCAGGCCCGCTTCCTCGGCCGTCGGCCGCAGGCGCAGGCCGCGGCGGATCGCGAAGGCCAGCATCGGCATCGTCGCCGTGATGTCCTCACCGAGGACGACGACGGCGTCGGCCCGCTCGATCTCGGTCGTGCTCGGCGAGTGCAGGCCGGCGTCGCGGTGGAGGCCGACGGCGAGCGCGACGAGGTCGCGCTCGCCGTCGGCCATCCCCGAGTGGAAGCGCCCGGCCCCGACCAGCCGCCGCAGCGCGTAGTTGGCCTCGAGCGAGGCACGCGGCGAGCCGATACCCAGGACGCGGGCGCCGCCGCGCACCAGCGCCGCGAGGCGCTCGACGGCGGCGCCCGCGTCATGCGCGGCGCCCTCCCTCGGCCCCGTCAGCACCTGCCGCACGCGCCGCTCGCCCTCCACGAACTGGTGCCCGTACCGGCCGCGGTCGCAGATGAAGTAGCCGTTCACCTCGCGGTTGTAGCGGTTCAGCACGCGGCGCAGCTCGCCGTAGCGCTCGCCGAGAATCACGTTGCAGCCGCGCGCGCAGTGCGGGCACACCGAGGGCGTCGTCTGCAGGTCCCACTTCCGCGTGTAGCGCGCCGCAAGGGTCTTGTCGTCGAACACCCCGACCGGGCAGACCTCTACGAGGTTGCCGCTGAACTCGCTCTCCAGCGGCCCGTCCTCGAGACGCCCGAAGTAGACCGCGTCCCGGAGACCCTGGGCGACGAGGTCGTCCCCGCCGGCGTAGTCACCGTAGAAGCGCACGCAGCGGTAGCACTGGATGCAGCGGTTCATCTCGTGGGTGACGAACGGCCCGAGATCCTGGTTGCGCCAGGAGCGCTTGCGGTGCCGGTAGCGCCGGTACACATGCCCGGTCATCACCGTCATGTCCTGCAGGTGGCACTCGCCGCCCTCGTCGCACACCGGGCAGTCGTGGGGGTGGTTCGTCATCAGCAGCTCGATGATCGAGCGGCGGAAGGCGACGGCCTCCTCGTCGTGGATCGCCGCCCTCAAGCCCTCGCGGACCGGCGTCATGCACGACATGGCGATGTCGCCGGTCTCGTCGTCGTCGCCCCAGAAGACCCGGACCGCGCACTGGCGGCAGGCCCCGACCGAGCCCATCGCTGGGTGCCAGCAGAAGTAGGGGACGTCGAAGCCGAGCGAGAGCGCGACCTCGAGGAGGTTCTTGCCGTCGTCGACGCTGTAGCGCCGCCCGTCGAGGTAGATCGTCACGTCGCTCACGGCGCCGCCCCCGTCGAGGGTGGCGCGACGGCCGTGCCGGCCCCGGCCGTGCCCGGGGGCTCGGCGGGCGTAGCTGAAGCGACTGCGGGCGTCGCGACGGGCGCGGCTGCGGCCGGCGCCGGCGGCGCCGGCCGCAGCC
>DATHSP010000264.1:0-13802 GCA_035464075.1 Thermoleophilia bacterium
GGTCGTCGTCTCGTCGGCGATCCCGCGCGGCAACCCCGAGTTGCGCGCCGCCCGCCAGCGCGGCCTGCCCGTGCTGCAGCGCGCCGAGATGCTGGCCCGCCTCATGGCCACGCGGCGCGGCATCTCGGTGGCCGGCACGCACGGCAAGACGACGACCTCGTCGATGGTGTCCCACGTCCTCCACGGCGCCGGTCTCGACCCGACCTACGTGATCGGCGGCGAGCTCAACGAGATGGCCTCCAACGCCGGCCTCGGGTACGGCGAGTGGCTCGTCGCCGAGACCGACGAGAGCGACGGCAGCCTCGTCCACCTGAGGCCCGAGATCGCCGCGGTGATGAACCTCGAGATGGACCACCACGCGAACTTCAGCTGCCTCGACGAGATCCGCGACGTGTTCCACACGTTCGTCGGCCTGCTGCCCCCCGACGGGCTCCTCGTGCTGGTCGAGGGCACCGGCACCGAGTCGCTGCGCGCGGCCTCGACGGCGCCGGTGCTGACCGTCGGCATCGACGCCGGCGACTGGCAGGCCCACGTCGAGCGCGTCGACAGCTTCAGCAGCGAGTTCACGGTCCGGCGCGGAGAGGAGGACCTCGGCGTCGTGGGCCTCCGGGTGGGCGGCGTGCACAACGTCGTCGACGCCCTCGTCTGCCTCGCCATCGTCGACCGCTGCGGCCTCGGCGTCGCCGAGGCCGCAGCGCAGCTCGCGACCTTTAGCGGCGCGGCGCGCCGCTTCGACGAGGTCGGGCGGCCGCGCGGCGTCCTCGTCTACGACGACTACGCCCACCACCCGACCGAGATCGAGGCGACGCTGAACGCCGCCAACCTCGGCGGCCACCGCAAGGTCATCGCCGTCTTCCAGCCCCACCTCTACTCGCGCACCCGCCACCTGCAGCGCGAGTTCGGCCGCGTGCTCACGCTCGCCGACGAGACCGTGGTGACGGACATCACCGGCGTCCGCGAGGAGCCCGAGCCCGGCATCACCGGCAAGCTCATCGTCGACGCTTACCTGGCCGCGCGGCCCGGCGGGCCCGTCCGCTACCTGCCGCGCAACGCCGACGTGGTGCGCTACCTCCGCGACCGGGTGCGGCCCGGGGACCTCGTCCTCACCATCGGCGCCGGGGACATCCACACGGTCGCTGCCGAACTCGTGGCGCTGCTCGACGACGGGGCCGCGCCGTCGCCGGCGACCGCCGTCGACGGCGGCGACTGACGCCCGCCCGCCGGCTCCGCAGGGACGCCGTCCGCGGCGGCGAATACGCGGGTGAGCCGACCCTTCACCCGACCCCGGGGCAGAGACGCATGGCGAGACACGGGGGGGCGCGCGGCCCCCGCCTCCATATCTTCTGGAGCATCCTGCTGACGGTCGCCGTCCTCGCGGTGCCCGGCGCGGTCGTCGCCTGGGGCCGCTCGACGTCCACGTTCACGACCGAGCGCGTCGCCGTCACCGGTGCCCACATGGTGGCGAAGAAGGAGGCCCGGCGTGCTCTCGAGGACGCCTTCCTCGGCGAGAACCTCTTCACCGTCACGGCCGACGACGTGCGACGCGTCCTGCGCCGGCAGTGTTACCTCGCCGGCGTCGAGGTCGACCGCGACTTCCCCGACACGCTGCGCGTGCGCCTCGTCGAGCACCGGCCGGCGCTGGCCGTGCTGGCCGAGGGCCGCTGGTTCCTGGTCAGCGACGAAGGGCACGTGATCTGCGAAGCGCCCGCAAAGGGCGCCACCGGCTCCGGCAAGGCCGCCGGCGAGGCCGCCTCCGCGGGTGACGACTCCGCCGGCGATGGTCCGGCTGCCGCCGAGAACGACTCCGCCGGGGCCGAAGGCGACTCCGCCGCTACGGCTGACGGCTCTGGCGCCGGCGAGGATCGCGACGCGGCGGCCGACGGCGAGGGGCCGCGCGCCGCGCCCGGCGGCGCGGCACCCGGCGCCGGCACCCTCGACGAGGGCCCCGCCGGCAAGGTCGAGGGCGCCCTGCCGCGGCTCCGCGTCGCCGAGGCGCCCCGGGTCGGGAGGGCGGCGGACGATGCGAGGGTGCAGGCCGCGGTCACCGTGCTCGCCGAGGTCCCCCGGAGCCTGCGGCGCCGGGTCGCCAGTGCCGAAGTGACCAAGGCGCTTCGCGTGACCGCCACCCTGCGGGACGGCACGGTGGTGCGTTTCGGCGACGCCGCTCGCATGAGCGACAAGGTCATCGCCCTGCGCGCCGTCACGGCGACGTATCGCGCCCGGGGCCTGCGCCCGACCTACGTCGACGTCTCCGTGCCCGAGCGCCCGCTTGGACGGCCGCTGCTCAAGTGACGGGCGACGGCATGCTCAAGGGGGAGACGAGGGCCGCCTTCCCCGGCGCCCGACGGCGGAGGTGTTTGACACCCCTCTCAGGCCGTCGGTATATTCAGGCGAGGGTTTCCTCTCGACCGGCGGGGCAGGGTTGACGGTCAGAGAACCACCAGCAAAACCGGGGAATATGTGGCTGGTCAAGAGGTGCTGGCCACGCAGTCTCAAGCACTGGATGAGAGTCGGCGGAGGGTCATGACGGCGGGTCTCGACCTTAACAGGAGGGTAGCCAGATGATGGACTCGTCGGCCAACTATCTCGCCGTCATCAAGGTCGTGGGCGTGGGCGGCGGCGGCACCAACGCCGTGAACCGCATGGTCGACGCCGGCCTGCGGGGCGTCGAGTTCATCGCCGTCAACACCGACGCCCAGGCGCTGCAGATGTGCGACGCCGACGTCAAGATCCACATCGGCAGCAAGATCACGCGCGGTCTCGGGGCGGGGGCCAACCCGACGATCGGCTACCAGGCCGCGGTCGAGAGCAAGGACGAGCTGCGCGACGCGCTCAAGGGCGCCGACATGGTCTTCGTCACCGCGGGCAAGGGCGGCGGCACCGGCACGGGCGCCGCGCCCGTCATCGCCGAGCTGGCGAAGGAGCTCGGCGCCCTGACCGTCGGCGTGGTCACGCGGCCCTTCACCTTCGAAGGCAAGCGCCGCGCCCGTCAGGCCGAGGACGGCATCCAGTCGCTGCGCGACAAGGTCGACACGCTGATCATCATCCCCAACGACCGCCTGCTGCAGGTGGTGGAGCGGCGCACCTCGCTCATGGAGGCCTTCAAGGTCGCAGACGACGTGCTGCGCCAGGGCGTGCAGGGCATCACCGACCTCATCACCGTGCCCGGCCTCATCAACCTCGACTTCGCCGACGTGCGCACGATCATGAAGGACGCCGGCTCGGCGCTCATGGGGATCGGCGTCTCGAGCGGCGAGAGCCGCGCCGTCGAGGCGGCGCGGGCGGCGATCAGCTCGCCGCTCCTCGAGGCCAGCGTCGAGGGCGCCAAGGGCATCCTGCTCAACATCACCGGCGGCAGCGACCTCGGGCTCTTCGAGATCAACGAGGCCGCCGAGATCATCTCCAGCGCCGCCGACGCCGACTGCAACATCATCTTCGGCGCCGTCGTCGACGCGGGGCTCGGCGACGAGGTCCGCGTCACCGTGATCGCCACCGGGTTCGACGGCGCGGTCGAGGGCTTCGAGGCGCCCGCGCGGACCGAGTCCGCCACGCCGCGCCCCACGACGACCTTCGAGTCCGGCGAGGCGCGGCCGCGCTTCGACGTCGACGACGACGTCCTCGACATCCCGAGCTTCCTCAAGGACCGCTGAGGCCGTCGTCGGCCGCCTGCACGTGAGCGAGCGCCCTGCCGCGGCGCCCGGGCGCGCGCGCCGCTCCGGGCGCAAGTTGCGTGCCGTAGCGGGCTCCGGTACGCTTCTGCCTCCGGCGGCCGTGAGTGCGGCCTTCCAGCATGCGCAGACACCTTAACATCATCATCCTCGCGGTCGTCGCTGCCCTCGTCGGGGTGGCGCTCTACTTCATCATCCCTCCGGGTGAGAAGACCTTCCTCGGCCTCGACCTGCAGGGCGGGCTCGAGGTCGTCTACGAGGCGCGCACCAACGCCGGGGAGGTGCCGACGCCCGACCAGCTTGAGCAGACGCTGAGCATCATCGACCGGCGCGTCAACGGCCTCGGGGTGAGCG
Source organism: Thermoleophilia bacterium (assembly GCA_035464075.1). Taxonomy (GTDB): domain Bacteria; phylum Actinomycetota; class Thermoleophilia; order UBA2241; family UBA2241; genus UBA2241. The sequence continues at coordinate 4,023 of DATHSP010000264.1, forward strand.
AGTCCACGGTCCAGCAGCAGGGCGCCGACCAGATCTCGATCCAGCTGCCCGGCGTCACCGACGCCCAGCAGGCGCTCGCCATCGTCGGCAAGACGGCGCAGCTCGAGTTCTTCAAGAACGATCCGGCGGCGCGGCCGGTCGGCCCGGTCGAGAGCAGGGAAGCGGCGATCGCCGAAGCGGCGAAGGGCGACGTCCCCGAGGCCGACATCGAGCAGTTCCGCGAGGGCTTCGACAACACCGAGGACTGGGCGCTGGTCGTCGAGCCCGCGCAGACCGTGACCGACGCCGAGGGCGACGAGCAGGTCCTCCCGGAGGCGTGGTACGTGTACCGGCGACCGCCCGAGCTGACCGGGGCGGCGATCGCCTCGGCCCGCCAGAGCTTCGACCAGTTCAACCGGCCCAACGTGCTCATCGACTTCACGAGCGAGGGCAGCGCGGAGTTCCAGAGGGTGACCAAGGAGCTCTGGCGCGACGGTCTGCGCAGCGGCCAGTCGGCGACCTTCGCCATCGTCCTCGACAACGTCATCGAGTCCGCGCCGCGCATCGACCACACCGACCCGACGCTGCGCGACGGCATCAGCGGGGGCGCCGAGATCAGCGGCAGCTTCACCCTCGCCGAGGCCAAGGACCTCGCGCTCGTGCTGAACACGGGCGCCCTGCCGGTACAGCTCGAGCCGATCCAGCAGGCTGAGGTCTCCGCCACCCTGGGCAAGGACTCGCTCCGCGCGGGTCTCGCCGCCGGCATCGTCGGTCTCGCGCTCGTGCTCGTGTACATGGTGGCCTTCTACCGCTTCCTCGGCGTGGTGGCCGACCTCGCGCTCATCGTCTACGCGATCCTCTTCTGGGGCCTCCTCAACGCGATCCCCGTCACGCTCACGCTGCCCGGCATCGCCGGCATGATCCTCACGATCGGCGTGGCCGCCGACGCCAACGTGGTCATCTTCGAGCGCATCAAGGAGGAGGTCCGCCAGGGCAAGACCGTGCGCTCGGCGATCAACGCGGGCTATTCCCGCGGCTTCAGGACGATCCTCGACGCCAACATCCTGACGATCCTCACGGCGGCCGTGCTCTTCTACTTCGCCACGGCCCAGCCCAAGGGTTTCGCCTTCACGCTGATGCTCGGTGTCGCCACCAGCATGCTCACCGCCGTGCTGTTCACGCGCGCCCTGCTCGGGGTCATGAGCCGCATCCGCTTCTTCGCGCGCCCCGCGTTCCTCGGGGTCACCGGCGAGATCGCCGCGTCGCCCGCCCCGGGGTCGGCGGCGCCCGCGGGCGCCCGCGCGCGCGGGCGTCGGCAATCGCCCGTTGCGGCGCGCGACGACGGCCCCGACCCGGCGGCGGTCGCGACCGAGGCGCTCGAGGGTGCCACGGCGTCCGGCGACGACCTCGACGACCAGCCGCAGGCGAAGCCGGCGGCCGCGACGACCGGCGGCACGCCGCCCGCCGGCGCGCGTCGCACCGCCGCCCGCAAGCGCAAGAGGCGGAAGTGACGATGGGCTTCCTGCGTGGCATCTACACGTTCGACTACATGGGCCACAAGAAGTGGTGGTTCGCCCTCTCGGGGACCGTCCTCGCCATCGGCCTCATCAGTCTCTTCGTGAGGGGCGGCGGCAACCCGGTACAGGGCCTGCAGTACGGGCTCGAATTCAAGAGCGGCACCCGTATCACGGTGGCCTTCGAGCAGCCGGCGGAGCTCGCCGAGGTCCGCGCCGCCGTGGCCGAGGCCGGGTATCCCAACGCGCAGATCCAGCAGGTCTCGCAGGTGGCCGGCACCGACCTGCCCGGGTTCCTCATCGCCGTCCAGGAACTGCAGCCCGGGGCCCAGGCCGCGTTGCGCGATCAGCTCGACGGCGCGTACGGCATCGCCGTGGTCGACGGCTCCGAGCTCTGGAGCCAGCAGACCGTCGGCCCGACCTTCGGCCGCCTGGTGGTCGAGAAGTCGCTCGAGGCCGCCGTCGTGGCTCTGCTCCTGATCATGGCGTATATCTGGCTTCGCTTCTCGTCGTGGAAGTTCGCCGCCGGCGCCATCGCCGCCGAGGTCCACGACGTGCTCATCGTGATCGGGGTCTACTCGCTGACCGGGCGCGAGGTCACGACGGCGACCATCGCCGCCGTCCTCACCATCATCGGCTACTCGCTCTACGACACGGTGATCATCTACGACCGCATCCGCGAGAACACGCCCAAGCTCTCGCGGATGCCTTACGGCGAAATGGTCAACCACTCCCTGTGGCAGTCCATCACGCGCTCCATCAACACCACGCTGACGACCTTGCTGCCGGTGCTGGCGCTGCTCTTCTTCGGCGGCACGACGCTCACCGACTTCGCCTTCGCCCTGCTGGTCGGCATCATCGCCGGCGCCTACTCCTCGATCTTCGTCGCCGCGCCGATCGTGACCGTGTTCAAGGAGCGCGAGCCGCAGTACCGTCGCCTCGCGGCGCGGGCGGCCGAAGAGGGCTGACACCCGCGCCCTCCCGCGCACCTCGAGGGCGCTCGACCAGAGCGTGAAGTTCGCTCAGGGTCGCCGAGAGGGTCAGGCGCAAACCTCCCAATTCACCCGTCGCATGGCTTTACAGCCCCCATCGCCGTTGCGTAGGGTTCCGGAGGCTTCTGGGGCAGGCCGACCGCAAGGGGCGGTCGCCCCGGTCCGCTGCACCCGTCCGTTCTCGCCTGGGGAGGTCACCGTGAAGGCTTCGTCGCCCATCTCCGCGTACGGCAGGAGTGCGGCGCAGCTCGACCTCTCATTGGAGTGCACAACGGCGGGCGAGGAATTCCCCGTCGTCCACCTCGCGGGCGAGTTCGACATCGACACCGTCCCCGAGATCGACCGCTTCCTCCGTCGCCGGCTGGGGCCCTTCTACCACCGCCGTCATCTGATCCTCGATCTCGAGGACGTGCGCTTCGTCGACTCCTCGTTCGTCGGCTACGTGGTGACCCTGGTCACGAGGCTGCACGGGCACGGCAAGGAGCTGCTGGTCACGCGGCCGCGGGGGCACGTGCGCCAGGTCCTCGGTGCTGTGGGGCTGCCGAACGTCGTCCCGGTCTACGACTCGATCGACGAGGGTGTGGAGATCCTGACGAGCGGGCGGCTGCCGGTGATCCCGCCCGCCTTCTCGGCGGGTGCCGCTTCACTCTGAGGCCGGCACGCGCGCCGGCGCGAGCGCGGGCGGACGACCGCCGCCGCCACGGCTCAGCTCGCGCGGCGCTCCTGCGCGAGTGCCGCGTCGCCGAGGTGGCGGGCGGCCGTGACGCGCGCCTGGAAGGCACGCATGCGGCAGGCGTCGCCACAGTACTTCTTCGCCGGGTTGGTCGTCGTGAACTCGCGGCTGCACGGCTCGAAGGCGCAGCGTCGCGTCAGCTCCTCGCGCTGGGCCAGCTTGCGTGCGGCCTGGTGCGACTCGTCGTGCCAGGCGCCGCTGTGCAGGGCGCAGACGTCCGAGGGGTTGTAGGCGGAGAGGAGCGTCCCGCAGCCGGGGACGGCGCAGACGCGCCCCGACCCGTAGGTGCGCGCCCTCGAGAGCTCGTCGGTGGCGCTCAGGATCCTGTGCCCGCGGAAGGCGTTTGCTGACCGGAATTCCATCGTGCTCCTCCCCCCGATGGGTGACCGTGTCGTCTAGTTCGCGGTGGAGCTCCTGCTCAGGGGACGACCGCCTTCAGCGCCGCGGCCCGGTCGGGGTAGATGCCGAAGATGCGGTTGAGTCCCGTGATCTCGAAGATGCGGATGATGTTCTCGTCCTTGCAGACGATGTCGAGGTTGCCGTTGCGCGGCCGCACGCGCTTGGCGCCGCTGACGAGTACGCCGAGGGCGGTCGAGTCGATGAAGGTGACCTCGCTGAGGTCGACGACGATGCGCCGGGCGCCCTCCTCGATGCCGTTCACGAGGGCCTCCTTGAACTGCGGCGCCGAGTAGATGTCGACCTCGCCGCGCAGCACCACGATGCCGACGTCGTCGCCGGCCTTCTCGACATCGACCTGGAACTGGGGCCGCTCCTCCATCCATGCCTCCCGACGAGCGTCGACTGACCCGCAGGCGCGAGCCCACTGAGCCTTGGTCCCAGAATCGTATCCCCGCCGGTGGCCCGCTAAACACGAGGCGGTCGAGGCTGGGGCGCGCTCGCTGCCGCGAGAGGGCCGACGCGCCGCGCCGCGGGTCGCCTCGGAGGGGGACGGTCGGTAGCGACTGCGGGGGTCGGATCTTCGGGGGCGTCGGCGGTCGAAAGGCGGGCGGACCGGCGCCGATGGGGTGGGGCCGAGGACGGTGGCGGGGTAGGACGGTGCGGGGGAGGGACGGTGTGCGGGAGGGATGGAGGAGGGGCAGTGTTGGAGGTAAGGGGATTCGAACCCCTGACCTTTTGGCTGCCAGCCAAACGCTCTCCCAGCTGAGCTATACCCCCACCGGGGCCGCGAGCGGTGCCCGCGGGCGAGAGAGTATAGCATGTCGTCGCGGCTGGCGGCCACACGTGTGAGCGGGCACAATGGTGTCGAGCGAGGAGGCGCCGTGAGCGACACCGAGACGCGCGGCCGGTCCGGCTCGGGCGCCGCGCGGCGCGCGCACTGGGCCGCCGTCGCCCTGCGCATCGCCGCGCTGGCGGCGGTCGCCGTCTGCCTCGTCCTCCTCCTCGCCCCGGGCACCTACCGCGTGCCGCGGGGCAGTGTCACCTTCGAGCTCAGGCCGGCGGTCCCGGGGGGTCGTATCGTCATGCCGCTGGGCCCGGCCGGGGTGCTCGCCCTGCAGTCGCACCGCACGCCGGTCGACGTCTCGGTCGAATACCGCCTCCCCGACGAGGTCCCGACGTTGAGCGAGGCGGAGCTCCTGCTGCGCGGGCTCCCCGAGTTCGAGACGTCGGCGCGCACCGCCTTCCAGCGCTTCGTCTCCGGCAAGGCCCTCTGGCTGCTCGGGCTGGGGGCCGGCGTAGGGCTCTTGATTGCCGGCCCCCGCCGCATCGAGACGGCGCTGCTGGCGGCCGGGTTCGGCGCCGCGGGGGCGCTCGCGCTGGGGGGCGCCTTCGCCCTCGTCACCCTGGCCACCGTCGACCACACGCCCGAGGTGCGCTACGAGGGGCTGGCGAGCAACGTCCCCCGCCTGCTGCCCCTGCTACGCGGGCTCGAGGCCCAGGAGGCCGGGCGGCTCGAGCGCCTGCCCGAGTACGTCGAGGGTCTGCAGCTCGTCGCCCTCGACCTTCAACGCGAGGTCGAGGGTACGGACCTGCCCGCCGACGTGCGCCGGGTGCTCCTTTTCAGCGATCTCCACACCAACGTCTTCGGCATGCGCTACGCCTCGCGCCTGGCGCTCGGCGGCGACGACCCGGTCGACCTCGTGCTGGTCGCCGGCGACGTGACCGACGGGGGGGCGCGGGACGAGGCCGAGCTCTTCCTGCGGCTGTTCTCCCCGCCCGAGGGGGTCCCGGTGCTCCTGATCGGCGGCAACCACGAGGACCGCCCGGCTATGGAGGCGTTCGCCCGGTCGGACTTCACCGTCCTCGACTGGGAGGCGGCAACGGCGGCCGGGCTGACCGTCTACGGCGTGAGCGACCCGGTGGCCGGGTCGCCGCAGGTCGACTCCGACGTCGACCTGCTCGCGGCGCAGGACGAGAGGCTCGTGGGTCTGTGGCCCGAGATCGAGACGCCCGACGTGCTCATGGTGCACGACGTCCGCCAGGTGGAGCGCACGATCGAGCTCGCCGAAGAGGCCGGCGAGCCGCTCGTGGTCGCCTTCGGCAACGATCACGTGCTCGCCGTGTCGCGGCGGGGAGCGGTGGTCCTCGTCGACCCGGGGACGGCCGGCGCCTCCGGCTATGGCTCGCTGGGCCGGGGGGAGGAGATCCCCTACACGTTCCAGCTCCTCGACTTCTCGCTCGAGGGCGAGGCGCGTCTCGTAGCGGTGACCTCGGTGTCGTATGCGGGGGACGGGCGCACGAGCATCGACTACCAGCCGCTCGGGGAGTAGGGCCGGTGGCCTCGCGAGCCGGCGGCGTGACCCGTGTCGTCGCGGCGTTCGCCGGCCTCGTCGCGCGGCTGCCGGCGCTGGCCCGGGCCGTCTGCGGGCGGCGCCCGACGCTGGCCCGCTTCGAGGAGTACGCGCGCGGCATCGCCGCTACGGCAGCGTTCTTCAAGTATGAGGCTCAGCCTGAGGTCGAGGGTAAGACGGTGCTGCTTGTCAGCGACCTGCACACGAACCTGTTCGGCGCGGCGCTGGCGGCGCGGCTGGCGCGCGGCGATCTGGTGGCAGTCGACCTCGTGCTGGTCGCCGGCGACGTGACGGACGGCGGCAGCCGCGAGGAAGCGCTCCTCGTCGCCCGCCTGCTCGCGGGGGACGGCCGGCCACCTGTGCTCGTGGTCGGCGGCAACCACGACGGAGCCGCCGCGCTGGACGCGCTGGGTGCGGCGGGGTTCGTCCTGCCCGAGCGGACCTGCGTCGAACGCGCTGGACTACGGGTCTACGGGGCGAGCGACCCGCTGGCACGCTCGTCTGTCGTCGACTCGGATCAGGCCGTCCTGGCGGCGCAGGCGCGCGAGTTGGCCGCGTCGTGGCCGCCGCCCGGCGACCCCGAGATCCTCCTGGTCCACGACGTGCGTCAGGCGCGGGGCGTCGTGGCCGTCGCCGAAAGTCGCGGCGCGCCGCTCGTCGTCGCCTGCGGCAACGACCACCGCGCCGCCGTCGAGCGCCGGGGTCCGGTGACGATCGTCAACGCCGGCACGGCCGGGGCGTCGGGGTACGGGGCCCTCGGTCGCGGGGAGCCGGCCGAGCACACGGCGCAGCTTCTTCACTTCGGCGCGGGCCCGCCTTGTCGCCTGCGCCGCGTCACGACGCTGAGCTACCGGCCCGGCGGCCGCTCGACGGCGGTCGTCGAGCCGATCGGCGACTGAGCCACCGCGTCTCGGCGGCCCCCATGCCCTGCGGCGCTGTGCGCCGGGCACGCAGAGTCCGCGCGTCGGCCGTGATGCGACGCGCTGGGCTCCGCCGCCCGCGAGCCGGCCGTCCCGTATAATCAGGTGCCGCCCGGGCGGGCGGCCCGCGCCGCGCGCCGGAGCCCGCCGCGCCGGCCCGCGCGGAGACCGAGACGCCGACCCCGCGCTGTGGCGCGGCCGAGGAGAGGACCGGATGGACCGACGCTACGACCCCCGCGCCGTCGAGGCGAAGTGGCAGCGCCGCTGGATGGAGCGCGACGCCTATCGCGTCGACGACGCCTCCGAGCGGCCCAAGTTCTACTGCCTGGACTTCTTCCCCTACCCCTCCGGCGATGGGCTCTCGGTCGGTCACTGCCGCAACTACGTGCCGACAGACGCGGTCGCGCGCTACAAGCGCATGCGGGGCTTCAACGTCCTCCACCCGATGGGCTGGGACGCCTTCGGCCTGCCGGCCGAGAACTACGCCCTCAAGATGGGCGTCCACCCGCGCGAGACGACGGCGCGCAACATCGCCAACTACCACCGCCAGATGGACCTCATCGGCCTGTCCTTCGACTGGTCGCGCGAGATCACGAGCAGCGAGCCCGACTACTACCGCTGGACGCAGTGGTTCTTCCTCCTCATGCACGAGCGCGGGCTGGCTTATCGCGGGACCGGGCAGCAGTGGTGGTGCCCGAGCTGCAAGACGATCCTTGCCAACGAACAAGTCGAGCAGGGGCGCTGCTGGCGCTGCGGCAGCGACGTGACCAAGAAGGACCTCGAGCAGTGGTACTTCCGCATCACCGACTACGCGCAGCGCCTGCTCGACGACCTCGCGACCATCGAGTGGCCCGATCAGATCAAGCTCATGCAGACGAACTGGATCGGGCGCAGCGACGGCGCCGAGGTCGACTTCGCCCTGCCGGGTCGCGACGAGCCCCTGACCGTCTTCACGACCCGCCCGGACACGCTCTTCGGCGCCACCTACATGGTGCTCGCCCCCGAGCATCCGCTGGTCGACGAGCTGACGACGGCCGAGCATCGCGAGGCCGTCGCCGCCTACAAGGACCAGGCCCGGCGCCAGAGCGAGATCGAGCGCCTCTCGACCGAGAAGGAGAAGACCGGCGTCTTCATCGGGGCGTACGCCGTGAACCCCGTGAACGACGCGCCGGTCCCGATCTGGATCAGCGACTACGTGCTCATGGGCTACGGCACCGGGGCGATCATGGCGGTGCCGGCGCACGACGAGCGCGACTTCCAGTTCGCCACGCTCTTCGGGCTGCCCATCGTCGAGGTCATCGCACCGCCCGCCGGGGCGCAGGGCACGCTGAGCGAGGCCTACGTCGGCGACGGCGTCATGGTCAACTCCGGGCGCTTCGACGGGCTGCCGGCCCCGGGCGAGGCCTTCGCCGCGATCACCGACTGGCTCGCCGAGCGGGGCCTCGCCCGGCGCAAGGTCAACTTCAAGCTGCGCGACTGGCTGATCAGCCGGCAGCGCTACTGGGGCGCGCCCATCCCCATCGTCCACTGCGACGCCTGCGGCCCGGTCCCCGTGCCCGTCGACCAGCTCCCGGTGCTGCTCCCCGACCTCGAGGACTTCCATCCGACCGACGACGGGCAGTCGCCGCTGGCGCGCAGCGAGGCGTTCGTCCGCGCCGCCTGTCCGCGCTGCGGAGGGCCCGGGCGGCGCGAGACGGACACGATGGACACCTTCGTCTGCTCCTCGTGGTACCACCTGCGCTACGCCTCGCCGCGCTGCGACGAGGCGGCCTTCGAGCGCGACAAGGTCGACTACTGGCTGCCGGTCGACCTCTACGTCGGCGGCGCCGAGCACGCCGTCATGCACCTGCTCTACGCGCGCTTCTTCTGCAAGGTGCTTCACGACGCCGGCCACGTCGGTTTCAGCGAGCCGTACGCCACGTTGCGCAACCAGGGCATGATCCAGGCCGAGGACGGCCAGAAGATGAGCAAGAGCAAGGGCAACGTGGTGACCCCGGACAGTGTCGTCGAGCGCTACGGCGCCGACAGCCTGCGCGTCTACGAGCTCTTCATCGCCCCCTTCGAGCAGTCGGTCGCCTGGAGCGACCGCGGCGTGCAGGGCTGCCTGCGCTTCCTCGGGCGGTTCTGGAACCTCGCCGCCGAGGTGGCCGAGGCGGCGGGCAGCGGCGTCCCCGCCGGTGACGCCGAGGCGGAGAAAGGCCGCGCCCTGTCGCGCAGCCTGCACAAGACGATCCGCAAGGTCACGCGCGACATGGAGTCGTTCCGCTTCAACACCGCGGTGTCGGCGCTGATGGAGCTGCAGAACGAGGCCCTCGACGTGTGGGCGAACGCGCGCGGCGCGCTCAGCCTCGCGGAGTGGCGCGACCTCGTCGTCGACGTGACCCGCCTGCTCGCGCCGATGGCGCCGCACCTCGGCGAAGAGGTCTGGGAGCTGCTCGGGCAGCCCGGGTCGGTGCTCGACGCGACCTGGCCCGAGTGGGACGAGGAGCTCGCCGCCGACGAGGTCGTCACCGTCGTCGTGCAGGTCAACGGCAAGCTCCGCGACCGGCTCTCGGTGCCGGTCGACGCCGAGCGCGAGGCGGTCTTCGAACTGGCCCGCGCGGCGGGCAACACGGCACGTTTCCTCGAGGGCAAGGAGCTTGTGAAGGAAGTCTACGTGCCGGGCAAGCTCGTCAACTTCGTCGTCAGGTCGCCGGGCGCGGGGCACGTGCCCCCCCGCTTGACCACCAGCGGGTGCCGCTTGGCTCTCCTCGGCGTTGCGCTCAGTCCAGGGCGGCCTGCAGCTTCTCGATGGCCTGCGCTTCGTGCGGGTCGACGCCCTTGGTGGCCTCGGCGGTCGCCTGCGCTATGCCGAGGATGAACGCCTTGAACGCGTGCAGGTCGGTCGGAGCC
>DATHSP010000265.1:0-14989 GCA_035464075.1 Thermoleophilia bacterium
GCGCGCAGCGAGGAGGGCACGACCGACGGCCGCGGCCTCTCGATGTTCCTCTACGAGCGCGACGAGCACATGCGCATCCGCCGTCTCGAGGACAAGCTCGGCATCCACGGCTCGCCCACCTGCGAGCTGCAGTTCGACGAGGCGCCGGCGCTGCTCGTCGGCGAGCGCCGGCGCGGCCTCACGACCTACGTCATGGCCCTGATGAACGGCGCCCGCCTGGCGATCGCCGCCCAGGCGCAGGGCATCGCCGAGGCCGCCTACCGGGCGGCGGCGAAGTACGCCGGCGAGCGCATCCAGTTCGGGGCGCCGATCGCCGAGCTCACCGCCGTCAAGGCGCTGCTCGCCGACATGAAGGTGAGCATCGAGGCGGCCCGTGCGCTGCTCTACGAGACGGCCCTCATCGTCGACCTCAAGGAAGGGCTCGAACACCGCATCGCTCAGGTGCAGCGGCTGCAGGAGGACGCTGCGGGCGACGCCACGAGCGCCGGGGCAGCGGCCGGCCTCTCGCACCTCGCCGTCGACGACCCCGCCGCCGAGCTCAAGGAGCTGCGCGCCGAGCTCAAGCGCATGAACCGCCTCGCCGGGCTCTACACGCCCATGGCCAAGGCCTGCTGCACCGAGATGGCCAACCAGGTCACCTATGACTCGCTGCAGGTGCACGGCGGCTCGGGGTACATGCGTGACTTCGCTGTGGAGCGCCACAGCCGCGACGCGCGCATCACCAACATCTACGAAGGGACGACGCAGCTGCAGGTCGTGGCCGCGATCGGCGGGGTGCTCTCGGGGACGCTCGCCGGCCGGCTCGACGAGTACGAAGCGGGCGAGCACGGCGCGACCCCCGAGCTCTTCGAGCGGGTCCGCGCCGCCCGCGCCCGCCTCCAGGCCGCCGTCGCGCGCGTGCGCGAGCTCGACGACGCGCGCTTCCGCGACTACCACGCCCGTCGTCTCGTCGAGATGGCGATCGACGTGATCTGCGGCTACCTGCTGGTGCGCGACGCCCAGCTCGACGCCCGTCGCCTGCTCGCCGCGCGCCACTTCGTCGCCGGCATGACGGGGCGCGTCGAGGGTGCCGCGGCGATGGTCCTCGCCGGCGACCCCGGCGAGCTCGACGTCCTGTCGGCGCTGACCGCCGACTGAGACTTCGAGGCTCTCAGGCCTCGCCCGCGGCGACGATCCGGTTCCCGCCGGCCCGGCGCGCCGCCGCCAGCGCGGCCTCGGCGACGGCGGCGAGCTCCTCGGCGTCCTCCGCGTGCGCGGGGAAGCCCGCCACGGCGATGCTGACCGTGCAGCGCTCGGCGCGCGCCGACTCGTCGCTCCGCAGGACGGTCCCCTCGACCGTCGTCCGCACGCGCTCCGCCACGGTGCCGGCCTGCCCGCCGAGGGCGGGTGTGTTGGGGAGCATGACGGCGAAGCGCCCGCTCCCCTGGTAGCAGGCGACGTCCACCTTGTCGCGCAGGCAGCCGCGGACGAGACGCGCCGTGGCGCGCACGACCTCGTCGAGGCCGAGGCGACCCTCGCCGCAGAACCGGTCGGCGTCGTCGAGCTCCGCCAGCATCAGCGCCAGAGGCGCCTTGTAGCGGCTCGCGCGGGCGACCTCGGCGGAGAGGCGCTCGATGAAGTACCAGCTGCTGTACAGCCCCGTCAGCGCGTCGGTCGCCGAGCGGTTCTCGAGGACACGGAAGACGCGCGCGTTGCGCAACGCCACGGCGACCTGACCGGCGAGCAGGCCGACGAGTTCGACCTCCTCCTCACGGAAGCGGCGGGCGATCCTGCCGGCGAGGTCGAGGCAGCCGGTCACGGCGCCGTCGACGACCAGCGGCACGATGAGGCGCGTCGTCCCGGCGTCGGGGCGCGCCTGCTCGACCCGCTGGCGCTCGACGGCCTGACGCGCGAGGGCGTCGGGCCGCCACACGGCGCCGGCGCCGTCCGCGCAAGACTCGGCGCCGTCGGTCACAGCCTTTCCGAAAGTACCGTCGTCGCGTCGCACGTAGACCTCGATCTCGAGTTCGACCCCCGGCAGGACGCTGGCGATGTCAGCCCTCACCCGGTCCACGGCCTCGCGCACCCTCAGGGTCGCGGCCACGGAACGCTCGGGGTCGAGGAGCGCCACCAGCCGGCGCATGCGCTCCTCCTGGCGCTCGACGGCGACGACCGCGTCGAGCGCCGAGGCCGCGAGGTGACAGAAACGGCCGAGCCGCGATTCGTCGGCCGCGCTGACGAGGCGGTCGTCGCGGGCGTCGGCCACGCTGAGGATCCCGAGGATCCTGTCGTGCAGGATGAGCGGGTAGTCGACCCGGATGCGACAGCCTTCCGCCCTCAGGCTCTCACGCTCGACCGGCGCCACCTCGGGGTCGTCGACGCGGCGGACCGTGGGGCGTCCCGTGAGGATGAGACGCCGGAGGTCGTTGCTCTGCGTCAGCCCGATCACGGTGCCGACCCGGTCCCTGCCGAGATCGCCGGCGGCGTCGCACGCCCAGAACGCCCGGCAGGCGATGGTGTCCTGCTCGGGCGCGAAGGTCCAGAGCTCGACCCACCAGGCGCCCAGCGCCGCGCCGACGGCCTGGGTGACGGTCTGCAGCATAGCCGGCAGGTCGGGAGAGGTGTGGCCCTCGCCGGGCTCGACGGGCAGCTCGTGCCTCATCGGGCGCCCCCCGTGTAGACCTCGACACGGTTCTTGCCGCCGCGCTTGGCGGCGTACAGGGCCTCGTCCGCGTACCGCACGAGGCGGTCGACGTCGCCGGCGGGACGCGGGAAGGCCGTGACCCCGACACTGACCGTGAGCCTGCCCGTGCGCCCCTTCGCCAGCAGCGACCCCGCCTCCACCTCGCGGCGGATGCGCTCGGCGACCGCGGCCGCGCCGTCGAGATGGCCGGGCCCCGGCGCGTCGTCGCCGGCGCCGACGGCCATGCTGAGCTGCTGCCCCCGGCCCCCCGAGACCGGCGTGTTGGGGAGGATGACGGCGAACTCCTCGCCGCCGTAGCGGGCCGCCAGGTCGACGTCGCGCCGGAGCTGTGTGGCGAGGATGTCGGCGACGCCGCGCAGCACCTCGTCGCCCCTCACGTGGCCGAAGCGGTCGTTGAAACTCTTGAAGTCGTCGATGTCGATCATGAGCAGCGAGACGGGGCTCGCGTAGCGGCGTGCCCGTGCGACCTCCTGGCCGAGACGCTCGTAGAAGTAGCGATGGTTGAACAGCCCCGTGAGCCCGTCGGTGCTGGCCTGTTCCTGGACGGCCCTGTAGAGCCGGGCGTGCTCGATGGCGCTCGCGGCCTGCTCGCCGAGCGCCTGCGCGAGCGCCAGCTCGTCGGGGGCGAAGTGCCGCTCGCGCTCACGCTCGACGAGCACGAGCAGACCGATGGGCTCGTCGTTGAAGACGAGCGGCACGTTCAGGTAGGTCCTGTCGCCGAAGCGCTGCATGCTCTCGCGCGTCGACTCCGGGAGCGCGGGGTCGGAGAGCTGCTGCTCCACGGTCAGTCGGCGCTCGAGCATCTCCAGTTCGTCCGGCTCGTCGGCGAGCGAGAAAGTCTTGCCGAAGCTCTCCCGGGCGACCGGGTCGGGCCGGCGCTGGTAGTGGCCGCTCACCGTCACGCTCTGCGTCGCGGCGTCGTACGACTGGATCTGGCACTGCTCGCAGCCCAGCGCCTCGCAGGTGGTGCGCGCCACGGTGCGCAGCACGACCTCGAGGTCGACGCTCGAGGTGATCGCCCGCGTCGACTCGAGGAGCAGGTTGAGGCGTTTGTTCTGCGCCTCGCTGCGCTCGAGGAGCTGGGCACGGTGGATCGCCGCCGCCGCCTGCTCGCCCAGAGCGCGGGCCAGCTCGACCTCCGGGTCGCCGAAGTGGCGCTCGCGCTCGGTGGCGAAGAACGCCAGGATGCCGATCGGCCGGTCCTCGAACCACAGCGGCACGCTGAGGACGGTCTTCTCGCCGTTGGCCTGCATCGAGGCGCGGTTGACCGGATCGAGCGAAGGATCGGAGAGCGTCTCTGCGACGACCTCGCGACCGAACAGGTGCGCCCGGTCGGCCGCGTACTCCGCCAGCGGATAGGCGCGGCCGAGCACGTCCTCTCCTTCAGCCACCCCGTCCCTCCGGTGATAGGCGGCGACCGCGAGCGTGTCCGTCGCCTCCTCGTAGATGTCGATAGAGCACTCGTCGGCGGCGAGCGCCTCGCCGGCGACCTCGGCGATCGTCCCCAGCAGTGGGCCGACCTGGACCATCGACGACATCGCTCGGCTGGTGGCCAGCAGCGACTGCAGGCGCAGTCGCTGGTCGCCCCAGGAGCGGCGCAGGCGGACGTGCTGGATCGCGACCGCCGCCGGGACGGCGAGCAGCGTGAGCAGATCGCGCTCGTCGGGGCTGAAGCGACGCGCGCGCTCCTTCTCGATGAGCGAGAGCGCGCCGATGACGGCGTCGCCGGCGATGAGCGGCACGCAGAGCACCGCCCTCTCTCCCCAGCGCTCCATCAAGCCGCGGTTGTACTCCGGCAGGTCGGGGTCGTCGACCGACCGCTCCCAGGGTCGCCGTTCGCGGATCGCGTGCACGAAGCTGCGCGGCTTGTCGAGGGCGTAGACGGTCCCCAGCCAGCCCTCGTCGGCGGGCGAGGGGGAGCGCGCCCAGAGGCCGGCGGCGAGGACCGTGTCGTCGTCGGCGCGGTACTCCCAGATGTCGCACTCGGAGGCCCCGAAGGCGCGCCCGACGTGTTCGGCGACCTTCGAGAGCACGTCGTCGAGCGCCAGATCGGCGCTGATGGTCGCGCCGATCTCCGAGGCGACCCTGAGGACGTCGAGCGCGCGGCGTGCGCGACGCAGGGGCTCGGCGGCGCTCATGCCGGCTCCACCTCCACCCTGTCCTTGCCCGCGCGCTTGGCCCGGTAGAGCGCGCGGTCCGCGGCGGCGACGAGCTCCTCGGCGCCGCGGCTGCCCGCGGCGCTCATGGCGACGCCGACGCTCACCGAGACGTGCGAAGGGTGGCGGTCGTCGCGGCCGGCAAACGCGCTCGTCGCGATGCTCCTGCGCAGACGCTCCCCGACGATCGCCGCGTCGGCCCCGCGTGGCGGCAGGCCGGCGGCGGCCAGCTCGCCACGCAGGCGGTGCCCCAGCACCTCGGCGCCGGCGATCGCCGTGTGCGGCAGGATCACGGCGAACTCCTCGCCGCCGTAGCGCGCCGGGAGGTCGATGCCGCGGCGGATCCCGGAGCCGAGCAGGGCCGCCACCTCACGCAGCACCTCGTCGCCGCGCTGGTGCCCGAACTCGTCGTTGAAGCGCTTGAAGTCGTCGATGTCGAACATGAGCAGCGAGAGCGGGAGCTCGTACCGCAGCGCGCGGGCACACTCGTCGCGCAGGCGCTCCTGGAAGTGCCGGTGGTTGTACAGCCCCGTGAGACCGTCACGGATCGCCTGCTCGCGCACGCGACGGTACAGGCGCGCGTTCTCGAGGGCGACGCCCGCCTGGTTGGCGAGGACCTGCAGCGCTTCGACCTCGCCGTCCGAGAACCGCCGGCGGCCCGGCACCGTGACCTCGAGGACGCCGTGGGCGGCGCCCTTGGCGAGCAGCGGCACCTGCAGAGCCGAGCGTGCCTCCCCGGTCTCCTGGACCGGGGCGAGGACCATGCCCGCGTCCGCGGCGCCGCGATCGGGATCGACGGCGCGGTCGACGGCGAGGTCGCCGAGCATGGTCACCTGCGCGCGCGGCTCGTCGGCGGGCATGAGGCTCTCGCTGCCGCGAGCCACGCGCTCGAGCACGGCCTCCGTCTCCAGGGTGCCGACGAGGGCGCGTGTGGCCGCGACGACGTCGCGCAGCCGGCGGCTCTGCTCCCGCTGCCGTTCGTAGAGCCGCGTCGTGTTGATGGCCGCCGCGGCCAGCTCGGCCAGCCCGCGCAGCAGCTCGACCTCGTCCTCCGTGAACTCGCGCTCGCCCTCCATCTCGTAGACGCGGATGAGGCCCACGGGGGCGGCGCCGAGCCACAGCGGCACCGTGAGGCAGGTGCGCTCTCCCCAGGCCAGCATCGAGGCGCGGCGGTCGGGGGGCAGATCGGTGTCGGAAGCGTGCTCGACGACGACCCGCCGGCCCTGCAGGATCGCCCGCTCCCCGGGGTACTGGGAGAGCTCGTACGCCGTGCCTAGCGCGTCGTCGGGCGCGGCGCCGGGGGCGACCGTGCGCTCGCAGAGGGCCCGGTAGACGAGCGCGTCGCGGGCGGGATCGTACTCGTAGATCGTGCTCTGCGAGCAGCCGACCGCGGTCACGGCCTGACGGACGAGCTCGGCGAGCACCTCGTCGAGTTCCAGCGTCGAGCTCAGGACCCGGCTCGCCTCGAGCAGCGTCTCGAGCCGGCGCGCGCCTTCGCGCCGCGCCGTGTAGAGGCGGGCGTTGTGGATCGCCACCGCCGCGGGCACGGCGAGCATCCGCATGAGCTCCTGCTCCTCGTCGGTGAAGCGGCGCGGTCCCGAGGTCTGGCAGACGCCGAGCAGCCCGATGACCTCGTCGTTGAAGATGAGGGGGATCTCCATCGAGACGTGCTCGTGCCAGTACTCCATGACGCGCCGCTCCTCCGGGTCGAGGTCGTCGTCGTCGAGGTACTCGACCACGAGGCGGCGTTCGTCGATCACCTTGAAACGGCCGGGCCGTTCGGCGCGCGTCACGACCGTGCCCACGTAGGCCAGCTCGGCGTCGCTCACCCCGGGACCCCACTCGCAGGCGTAAATCAGCGCCTCGCGCGCCGCGTCGTACATGCTGATGTCACACGAGTCGACGCCGAGGGCCTCGCCGACCCCGCGGGCCACGGCGGCGATGGCCTGCTCGACGTCCAGCTGGGCCGCCAGAGCCGCGCCGACCTCGAAGACGGTGCGGTGGGCGTGATCGACGGCGGTCACACTCTCCCCCAGCCCTCGAACGTCTCCACCCGGTTCTTCCCCGAGCGCTTGGCCAGGTAGAGCGCCTTGTCGGCGTTGCGCACGAGTTCGTCCGGAGCGGCCGCCTGGCCGGGCGCGGCGGCGATGCCGATGCTCACCGTCACGTGGGTCCCTCCGGCGCCGGTCACGGCGTCGAGCCCGCTGCCGGCGATCGAGCTGCGGATGCGCTCGCCGACCTCGCGGGCCGG
The DNA here is from genome assembly GCA_035464075.1 of Thermoleophilia bacterium. Classification (GTDB taxonomy): domain Bacteria; phylum Actinomycetota; class Thermoleophilia; order UBA2241; family UBA2241; genus UBA2241. The sequence continues at coordinate 7,091 of DATHSP010000265.1, forward strand.
TCTGCCGGCCGGCGGAGCCTCGGCGCCCAGACGTTTGGCCAAGGCGCCGAGCTCGCGAGCCAGCCGCGCGCCGACGACGTGCGCGCCGTCGCGCGCCGTGTTGGGCAGCAGGACGGCGAACTCCTCGCCGCCGTAGCGCGCCGGGAAGTCGATCCCGCGGCGGATCTGGCTGCTGAGCACACGGCCCACCTCGGCGAGCACCTGGTCGCCGGCCGGGTGTCCGTAGCGGTCGTTGAAGCGCTTGAAGTCGTCGACGTCGATGATGAGCAGCGAGAGCGGCAGCCCATAGCGCTGCGAACGGGCGAACTCCTCGTGCAGGCGCTCGTAGAAGTAGCGGTGATTGTAGAGCCCGGTGAGTCCGTCGGTGATCGCCTGCCGTTCGACGGCGCGGTACAGGCGCGCGTTCTCGAGGGCGGCCGCCGCCTGGTTGGCGACGACCTGGACCAGCTCGACTTCCTCGTGGCCGACCGTCGCCGGACCGGGGCAGCGGAGGCTGATGTAGCCGATCGCGTCACGCTCGGCGACCAGTGGCACGACGAGCGTCGCCACGTCGTCGACGGCGCCTTGGACAGGCCCGAGCGACGTGACGGCCCCCGCGGCGACCGGGTCGAGGCCGTCGAGGACAGCGGGTGCGACCGACCCGCCGCCCTCGGCGGCCTCCTCCCAGGCGACGGCCGCCTCCTCGGGCGGCACGAAACGCCCGTCGGGGGCGCGCAGGGCGACCACGACGTGCTCCTGGGCCAGAGCGAGCAGCTCGGCGAGCTGGACACGGACAGTGGCGAGGACCTCCGCCGGGTCGAGCGCCGCGGCGACCGTGCGACTGGTATCGAGCAGCGCGATGAGGCGCTCGTTCTGCGTCGTTTCACGCTCGTAGAGCCGGGCGCGGGCGATCGCCACGGCGGCCTGCTCGGCGAGCCCGCGGGCGAGATCCAGCTCCTCCTCGGTGTAGCGCCGCTCGCGCTCCGTCTCCGCGAGGACGAGCAGCCCGAGACGCTCGCCGCCGTACACGAGCGGCACGCAGAGCCGGGTCCTCTCGCCGAACGAAGCCATGGCGACCCTCATCTCGGCGTCCAGCAGGGGGTCCGCGGCCGTGATGACCAGCGGCTCGTCACTATCAGGCATCGCGCCCGCCGCGGCGCCACGCGCCCGCAGGTCGCAGCAGCCGTGAAGCTCGTCGGCCTCACTCGTCGGCCCTCGTCGCGACGCGGTCGCGCGCTCGACGAGCGCGCCCGTGCCCGTGTCGGCCTCGCAGATCGCGCAGCGATCGCTGTCGAGCGCCCGCCGCGCCTCGCGCGAGACCAGCGTCAGGACCTCGTCGAGCGCCAGAGTCGTCACCAGCGCCCGGCCCGCGTCGAGCAGCGAGGTGAGGTGCCGTGTCTGCTCGGCCTGACGACGGAAGGTGCGCGCGTTGTGGACGGCGGTGGCCGCCGGCACGGCGAGCAGGGTGGCGAGCCGCCGTTCCTCGTCGTCGAATCGCCGCGGGAACCGCTTCTCGATCAGCGTCAGACACCCGACGACGGCGTCCTGGAACACGAGCGGCACCGCCATCGTCGCGAGCTCGCCCCACTGCTCCATCAATCGCCGGTCGAGGGGGTCCTCCTCGTCATCGATGTACGACTCGAGGATCTTGCGGTCGACGATCGTGGCTCGATAGGTGGGCCGCTCCTCGAGGGTTGCCATCGTCCCCAGCCACGCCTCGTCCTCGGGCGTCAGCTCCTCCGCCCAGATGGCGCTGCCGACGAGCGTCCCGGTCTCGGGGTAGTACTCGTGCAGGTCGACCTCCCAGACGTCCAGCGCCGTCGCCACGAGGCGGGCCACGGTCTGAAGGACGTCGTCCAGCGCGAGGCTCGCGGTGATCGCGGCCCCGACCTCGCAAGCGAGCTCGTACGGGTCCCTGTGGGTCGACTGTTGTCTCAAAGGCTTACACCTGTCACTCCTATCGGCACCCGAGCCTGCCCGGATGAGCGTTCCGTCGTGTGCGGGAGCGGGCGGCGAGTAGCGCCGGCCCTGGACTCCACCGAGGCCGGCGACGACAGCGGCCCATGGCTCCACATCGGCCTCCGGCGAGGCCGACTGAAGTGGAATCCGCGCGGCTAGACGAACGGGCACGGGCGACCGGCTCGTCGAAGCGCCGGTATTCGGCCGGGAGGGCCCACTCGAGCTGCTCCCGCGCGGGCGGGGGCTACGCGCGTCAGGATGCGGCACGCCGGCGAGCGCATCAGGCCGTTGTCAGAACAGGATGCGCCACGCGTCGCCGAAGGGCTAAAGGAAACCCGGGGGATGCCGATTCATGCTGGCGGTACCCCCTTCAAGGGCCGGAGCCGAAAGGCTCTGGCCCTTCCCCTTTCCGCCCCCGGGACCGTCCGGATCCGGCCTTCACCCGGGCCTCCGAGCCGCCTCGGCGCCACCCGGAGGCCGTTCCTCCGCCGGCTGACGGGGCGAGCGGCCGGGCGGTGCCGCCGGCCCCGCCCGGCCGCTCGCCGCCCTTTCGTCGCGCTCGCGCCTTCTGCTACAGTGGCGCCGTGGAAGGAGGCTCCGCGTGATCTACTGTGTGGTGCCGCCCGAGCTCGGCGAAGACGCCTACCGGCGCCTCGTCGAGCACTACAAGGGCAACCCCAACATCACCGTCATCATGGACCGCCGGCAAGGCGAGCGCCGCACCGACCGCACCCACGGCGGCGAGCGCAAGCAGCGCGACCGGCGGCGGCAGCGCCTCCCCGGCGACTTCGACGTCTGAGCGACCCGGCCGGTCGCGCCTCAGCCCCATGCCGCGTCTGGACCGCCTGCCGCGTCTCGACCCATGACGGGTCTCATGTCATGACCACACCGCTCCCCGCCGGCAGCCAGACGAGCGTCGTCCTCTCCTCGCTCATGAACCCGGCCGACGCCAACTTCATGGGCAACATCCACGGCGGCGTCATCATGAAGCTGATCGATGAGGCGGCCGCCACGTGCGCGTTCCAGTTCTGCCGCGCGCGCGTGGTCACGGCCGCCATCGACCGCATCGACTTCCTCAACCCCGTCGCGATCGGCAACCTGGTCGTGCTCACGGCCAACATGAACTACGCCGGGACGAGCTCGATGGAGGTCGGCGTGCGCGTGGAGGCCGAGGATCTGGCGAGCGGCGTCATCACCCACTGCGCCTCCGCCTACGTCGTCTTCGTGGCTCTCGACGACGACGGGAGGCCGATCCCGGTCCCCACCCTCGTGCCCCGGACCGACGAGCAGAAGCGCTGGTTCCGCGAGGCCGAAGCGCGTCGCGCGAAGCGGCTCGCCGAACGGCGACGACCGCAGGAGTAGACGCCGCCGCCCGGCCCCGCCGCCCGGCGGGGCCGCGGTTCAGACCGGCGCCGCCGCCTCCTCGAGCCGCAGCAGCTCCTCGAGCGCGACCTGGGCCACGTCGAGCTGCTCGTCGGTGGGCTCGCTCGTCGTCACCAGACGCTGCAGCTCGAGACCAGGGCGCTGCAGCAGACGCGCGAAGGGGTGGTCGCGGTGGCGTGCCATCCAGGCGAAGAGCTCCATCGCCGTGCCGATCGAGACGAGACCGGCGACGAACGTCGCCAGGGGTTTGCGGCTGCGCCCGGCGCCGTGCAGCAGAAGACTGCCGGCGAAGTTGGTGAGCAGGAGCGGCGCGACCAGGTTGGTGCCGCACCGCAGGTGCTCGCGGGCGGCGGCTCCGGCCTCGGCGCCGCTCTCGTAGGCGGCGACGCTCTTGTGCTCGGCGCCGTGGTAGCGCGCGAGGTCGCTGTCGCGCAGCGCCATGAGGACGGGCACCAGGGTGACGCCGGCCACGGCCGCCTCGCGGACGACCGGCGGACCCCACGGGAGCCGCCGCAGGGCGACGCCCGCGGCCGCACTCGCCGCGGTCGCGGCGAGCAGCCGCGGCTCCTCCTGCGGCAGCACGGGCGCGCCGGTCGCACGCCGCACGGCCGGCAGCACGGCGACGCTCTCGCCGAGGCGCACGAGGCCGCGCAGGACCGGCACCTTGAGCAGCACGTCGCGCCCCGGGAGCATGACCTTGCGCCCCGAGGCGACCTCGACACCGCCGCCGGGGGCGCGCACGGCGGCGGCCCAGAAGCGCTCGCTCTGCAGCAGGACGCCGTCGCGTAACGCCATCCCGCCGAGCTGGATCTTGGTCATGTCTCCTCCGACTCGTCGCCGGCTCCCGAGAGCGCCGCGTCACGTACGACGCGACGGACTCCGGCCTCGCGCACAGCCTGCCCGATGCGGGCCGCGTTCTCAACCGGCGCGAGGCTGGTCGGTCGCCTGGGCCGCCGGCCGCCCCGTAGAATCGCCGTGTCCCTCGACCTCACCCCCCGTGGAGGACCGTGCCCCACCTCGACCGCGACCTCAAGCTGCTCATGGTCGCCATCGTCCTCTACGCGCTCGGCGTGGGAATGTACCTCCAGCTCATCTTCGTCTACGCGATGGACCTCGGCGCGTCGCGCTTCACCATCGGCTGGCTCAACGCCGTCATGCTGGGGACGATGGCCGTCTGCTACGTCCCCGGCGCCTGGGCCACGAACCACTTCCGGCTGAAGACGGTGATCGTCGCCACCTGGTGGCTCACCGTCCCCGCGGCCGTGTGCTTCGCCCTGGCCCCGTCGTGGCCCTGGCTGCTCCCCGGTCTCGTACTGACCGGCGTCTCCAACGCCAACAACCCGATCCTCAAGGCCTTCATCTGCCTCCGCAGCGACCCCGCTCGTCTGGCTCGCAACCAGACCCTCGTCTTCGGCGCCTACCCCGCGGGCCTCGTCGTCGCCCCGCTCGTCGGGGGCTTCCTCGCCGCGCGCTACGGCATGCCGGCGGTCTTCTGGCTGAGCGCCGCCCTGTACGCGCTCTCGGCCACCGCGACGTCGCTGATCCACGACGAGCCCTACTGCGCCGGCGACACACCGTGGGTCTTCGCCGACGCGCGCCGCAACCGCACCTTCCGCCGTTACGTCCTCTTCTTCCTCGCGGGCTTCCTCGCCGTCTACGTCGGCCAGCCGTTCCTCAACCCCTACCTCGCCCAGGTGCACGACCAGGGCTACGCCGCACTCGGGGTGTTCGCCGCCCTCGCGGCCCTGGGCGCCGCGCTGCTCACTCCTCTCGGCGGGCGCATCGCCGACCTCCGCGGCCCGCGCGCCGGTGCGGCGGTCATGCTGGCGCTCCTCCTCGCCGGCACCCTGCTGCTGCTCGCCGGACCGTCGTGGGCCTTCTGGGCGCTGGCGATGTTCCTCTGCGGCGGCTACGACGCCTTCCGCCTGCTCGCCACCGGCATCGTCGGCCGCTCGTTCGGCGCGATCCCTCCACCCTGGGGCTACGCCCTCTTCGACACGATGATGGGGCTGCCGATGGCGGGGGGCGCGATCCTCGGCGGGCTTCTCTTCCGCACCGGCGCGACGCTGCCCTTCGTCTTCGTCGCCGCCGTCGCCGCCGTGCTCGTCGTCGTGCTGCTCGTGTGGCGGCCGGCGGCGCTCGTGCAGCCACGTGGTCCGGATGAGGCTCGGCAGGGGTAGACAAGAGTCAGCGGCGCGGATGCGCCCGGCGGGCAGCGACAGCAGCCATGCACCACGACCGAGGAGGGCCTGTGGGCATCTTCGACACGATGAAGGACAAGGCCGGGGACCTGGCCGACGACGCCGGCCGCGCCGGCAAGGTCGCGGCCGCGCAAGTGAAGCTGAAGTCCCTGCAGGGCGACGTCGAGAAGGCTATCGGGTACCTGGGACACGAGGCCGTCGACCTGATCGAACGCGGCGAGCTCGTCTACCCCGGCCTCGATCCCGCGATGGAGCGGGTCCGCGAGGCCAGGCAGCTGGTCGCCGACAAGGAGGCCGAGATCGCCGCGCTGCGCGCCGAAGGCGAGTGAGACGGCCCGGCGCAAACGTCACCGTGGCAGAGCTCCGGGCGCCGGCGTGCGTCTGGTAGTCTTGCCCGCGACCAAGGAGACCGGATGAGACTGAGCGACGCATGGCCCGAGGGGGCCCTTGACCAGAACCAGGCCGGGGCGCCGGCACGTACCAGCGTCGCCGACCTCGTCGACGGGCAGACGGTGACGAGCTACTACATCTGCCCCGAGCGTGAGGTCAGGACCACCAAGAACGGCGGCACCATGGTCAATCTCACCCTGCTCGACGCCACGGGGCAGGTCAAGGGAGTGCACTTCGAACCGTCCGAAGAGGTCCTCGCGACCCTCGCCCCGGGCCGCGTGGTCAAGGTCCACGGCCGCTACAAGGTCGACGCGAAGTGGGGGGCACAGCTGGTCATCGACCGTCTGCGCACGCTGGAGGACGGCGAGTACGACGCCGCCGCCCTGATCCCCGTGTCGCCGGTCGGCGTCGACGAACTGCGCGAGCGGCTCGCGGCGCTCCTCGCGAGCGTCGTCGAGCCTCACGTACGTGCCTTGCTCGTCCGCGCCTTCGACCCCGGGCACGAGCCCGGCGCCTCCTTTGCCATCGCTCCGGCCGCGGTCCGCAACCACCACGCGTATCGCCACGGTCTGTTCGAGCACTCGGTGGTCGTCGCCGAAGTGGCGGCCGGCGTGGCCGAGCGCCTGCCGACCGTCGACCGCGACCTCGTCGTCGCCGGGAGCCTGCTGCACGACATCGGCAAGATCGTGAGCTACTCGACCGACCCCTTCGCCCCCGGATTCACCGACGCCGGGCGCCTCCACGGCGAGATCGTCCTCGGGCACGAGATCGTGCGGGGACTGATCGACGAGGTCGACGGGTTCCCCGCCGAGCTCTCGTCGCGGCTGCGCCACGTCATCGTCGCGCACCACGGCGAGAAGGAGAAGGGCAGCCCGGTCGTGCCGATGACGCGGGAGGCCGTGGTCGTCCACTACTGCGACGACATGACCGCTCGCATCGCGGCGATCGACGACGCCGAGCGGGCCGCGAGCGCCGGCGATCGCTGGTCGGCGTTCAGCCGCATGCTCGACGCCTTCGTGTACCTCGGCGATGGCGCGTCGCCCGACGCGACGCCGGGCGACGGCGACACGAGCGACGGGCCACAGCTCTTCCCCGACGCAGGTTGAGCGAGGCCGGCGGCGCATCGCGCCGCCGGCCTCGTCGTCCACTACCCCCAGATCTCCCTGGCCGCGGCGAGCACGTCGGCCGCGTGTCCCTTGGGCGTCACCTTCGGGTACACCTTGCGCAGCGTGCCGTCGGCGTCGATCAGCCACGTGGTCCGCTTGGCCACCCCGACCATCGGCCGCGCCACGCCGAAGGCGGCCGCCACGGTATGCTCACCCGGGTCGCTGATCAGCGGCATGCGCAGGCCGTGCTTCTGCGCCCAGCGCTCGTTCGCCGCGGGCTTGTCGACGCTGGCCCCGATCACCTGCACGCCGAGCGCCTCGAACTCGTCCATCAGGCCGTTGAACTCAACGGCTTCGGTCGTTCAACCCCCCGTGGCCGCCCTGGGGTAGAAGAACAGCACGGTGCGCACACCGGGCGCGCCCAGATCGAAGGTGCGGCCGTCGTACGACGTGCCGGTCACGGCCGGCGCCTTCTCCCCCTCTTTCGGCATGCTCGCTCCTCGCTCCGTTGACACTACTCCCTCGGCCCGCCGGCCCGTCGTCACGCCCACACGACCCGCTCACGCCGCCCGCTCACGCCCCCCGCGCGGAGCTCCGTCGGCGCGGCTCACGTGCGCAGACCCCAGAGGCGACGCACCTCCCCGGGGTCCTCGCTGGGGGCGATCTCGGCGTCGTCCTCCGCCGGCGGCGCCGCGATGCAGAGGAAGGTGAGCGGCCCGGCGCCGGCGTTGGAGAGCTTGCGCCACGAGCGCGCCGGGACGGCGATCGCCTCGCGCGGCCCCACCCGGTGCTGCACACCCTCGACGTCGATCATCGCCGTGCCGTGCAGCACGATGTAGAGCTCCTCCTGGGTGCGGTGCAAGTGCCGAGACATCGCGCCT
>DATHSP010000266.1:0-6408 GCA_035464075.1 Thermoleophilia bacterium
CCCTTCGCGCTTCTGGTCGCCGTCGCCGGTGCGCGATCCCGCCACCTACGGCCTTGGACCGCCGGACGGCGTCTCGACCGGCCGTCAGCCTTTCGCGGCGCCCTCGAGCACGCGGGCGACGACCTCGCCGGCCTCCTCGACGTCGGCGTCGTCGACGTCGATGTGGGTCACGAGGCGCACCTGCCACTGCGACTCGTCGAGGGTCAGCACGCCGGCCTCGTCGAGCAGCCGGACGAGCTCCTTCGCCGGCAGCCCGGTGCCCCGCGTGCCGGCGTAGACCATGTTGGTCTGCACCTTGCCGAGGTCGACCGCGAGCCCGGGCACGCGGGCGAGGCGCTCGGCGAGCGCGCGGGCGCGGCGGTGGTCGTCGACCACGCGCTCGACGTGGTGCTCGAGCGCGTACAGGCCCGCCGCCGCGATCACCCCGGCCTGGCGCATGCCGCCGCCGAAGAGTTTGCGCGCGCGGAGCGCGCGCTGGATGAAGGCGGCGTCGCCGAGGACCACCGACCCGACCGGGGCGCCGAGCCCCTTCGAGAGACACACCGACACCGTGTCGAAGGGCGCGGCGATCTCGGCCAGCGTGCCGCCGCCGGCCGCCGCCGCGTTCCAGATGCGCGCCCCGTCGAGGTGCAGCAGCAGCCCGTGCCGGTCGCAGAAGGCACGCACCGCGCGGAGCTTCTCGAGCGGGTAGACGAGCCCGCCGCAGTGGTTGTGCGTGTCCTCGAGGCAGACGAGGCGCGTCGGGGCGAAGTGGATGTCGTCGTCGTGATGGACGTACTCCTCCATGGCCTCGGGGTCGAGGGTGCCGTCGGCGGAGTCGAACGTCCGCAGCTGGAGACCGGAGAGCACCGCCGCCCCGCCCTGCTCGTAGAAGATGACGTGCGCCTGGGCGTGGAGGAAGACCTCGTCGCCGCGCCGCGTCTGGGCGTGCAGGGCGACCTGGTTGGCCATCGTCCCGGAGGGCACGTAGAGGGCGCCCTCCTTGCCGAGCATCTCGGCCGCCCGTCGCTCGAGACGGCGGACGGTCGGGTCGTGGCCGAGGACGTCGTCGTCGACCTCGGCCTCGGCCATCGCCCGGCGCATCTCCGGCCCGGGCCGTGTGACCGTGTCGCTGCGCAGATCGATCGTGTGCGTCGTCTTCAACCCGGTCTGCAGACCCTGAGCGTCATTCATAGCATCCACTCCCCGTCGTCGAGCAGGATCCGCCCGTCGACCTCGACGGTCGGCCGCAGGATCATCATGTCCCAGTGCAGCAGCGAGTCGTTGACGCCGCCGAGCATGCGGTTGTCGCCCAACGCCAGGTGCACGGTACCGAGGATCTTCTCGTCGGTCAGCGTGTAGCCGCAGGGCTCGCCGACCGCCGGGTTGAGCCCGATGCCGAGCTCGCCGATGACGCGGGCCTCGTCGTCGGCCGCATCGAGGACGTCGCAGAAGTACTCGAACTCGCGCGCCGCGCGCAGCGGCGTCGCGACGCCGCGCGCGAAGCGCACCTCGAGGTCTTCGACGCGGCGTCCGTCCCAGAAGGCGAGATCGAAGACGACCGTGCCGTCGCACTGGTCCTCGAGCGGGGCGAGGCAGATCTCGCCGGCCGGCAGGTTCGTGAGGTCGGTCTCGCGGCCCACGAGACCGACGTCCTTGTCGATGGGCCGGCCGGCGACTCCGAGCGTGACGTCGGTCCCCTTGGGCGAGCGGATGCGGACCTGCCGCGCGCCCTCGAAGAGCCGCGCCCCGGCGTCCGCCTTCTCCTGCAGCTCACCGTAGTCGACGTCGAGGCTGCGCCAGAACATCTCGCTGTAGGCGTCCCACTCGAGGTTGAACGCCGCGGCCTGGGCCGGCGTCGGGTAGTCGGTACCGATCCAGCGCTTGCCCCCGCCGAAGATGACGTCGAAGATCGGCTTGCGGCCGCGCTGCTGGGCGGCGCGCTGCGCCGGCGTGACGTCGGTGAAGAGCCGCGGGTCGCCGTCCTCCATGCGCACCACGAAGACGACGTCGGCGGCGCGCACCGCCTCGAGCTCGGGGGCGGACGTGCGGGCGAGCTGCTCCTCGGACAACTCGGTGAGCCGGCGGTGCGTGCGCTCGTCGCTGCGCGCGACGACCAGCGCGGTGGCGCCGGCCAGCTCGCACTCGTGCGCCAGCTCCTCGAGGTACGCCGCCGAGTCGAGGCGGCCGTCGATGCAGACGTGCTCTCCGGCGCGCACGGCGGCGCACTCGCGCACGATCTTGCGCGCCACGGCGCGGACGCGCGGGTCGAGTGAGGTCATCAAGGCTCCACGGTCGCAGGTCCGGCCCCGTCGGCGACGGCGCAACGGACCCTCGCGGCCGTCGTCGGGGCTCGGCCGTGAGGCTACACCCCCAACACAGGAGCGGCCAAACCGCCGCCGGGACCCCGGCAGGGCTGCCTCAGGCGGCGCTGCCGGCCGGCGCCGGCCAGTCGGTCGCCCCGTCGCTGACGTACGCGTGGATGTCGGCGGCGGCCATCCGCGCCGCCCCCATGGCCAGGATCACCGTGGCCGAGCCGGTGACGATGTCGCCGCCGGCCCACACACGCGGCAGGCTGGTGCGGCCCGCGTCGCTGAAGGTGCGGATGTAACCGCGCTCGCTGCGTTCCAGCCCCGCGCAGCCGGCGAAGAGCGTCGGGTTGGGCCCGGCGCCGATCGCCACCAGCACCATGTCGACGTCGAGGAGGAACGACGCGCCGGTGACGGGGATCGGGCGCGGTCGGCCGGAGGCGTCCGGCTGGCCGAGCTTCATCGGCACGCACTCGAGCTGGCGCACCCAGCCCTGCTCGTCGCCGATGTACCGTACCGGGCTGGTGAGATAGCGGAAGTGCACGCCCTCCTGCTCGGCGTGGACGATCTCCTCCGAGCGGGCCGGCATCTCGTCGCGCGTGCGGCGGTAGACGACCGTGACCTCGCGGCTCCCCATGCGCAACGCCGTGCGCGCACAGTCCATGGCCACGTTGCCGCCGCCGAGCACAGCGACCCGGGTCCCCTTGGGCGCGGGGGTGTCGTAGTCCGGGAAGAGATAGGCCTTCATCAGGTTGACGCGCGTCAGGTACTCATTGGCGGAGACCACGTTGCACAGGTTCTCTCCCGGGAGGCCGAGGAAGATGGGCAGCCCGGCTCCCGTCGCCAGGTAGACGGCGTCGTAGCCTTCGGCGAAGAGGTCCTCGAGGTCGAAGAGCCGGCCGACCACGGCGTCGATCTCGAACTTGACGCCGAGACGCCGCAGATAGGCGATCTCCGCCTCCACCACGTCCTTGGGCAGACGGAACTCGGGGATGCCGTAGGCGAGCACGCCGCCGGGCTTGTGCAGCGCCTCGAACACCGTCACGCCGTGCCCGAGCAGGACGAGGTCGGCGGCGAGGGTGAGCCCGGCCGGGCCGCTGCCCACGACGGCGACACGGTGGCCGGTACGCGGCGCGCGCTCGGGAAGGGTCACGGCGTCGGTGCCGCGTTCGAAGTCGGCGACGAAGCGTTCGAGCGCGCCGATGGCGACGGCGCCCTCCTTCTTCGCCAGCACGCAGACCTCCTCGCACTGCTGGTCCTGCGGGCAGACGCGGCCGCAGATGGCGGGCAGCGAGTTCTTCTGCTTGATCGTGCGCGCCGCGAGGAGGAAGTCGCCCTCCTTGATCTGCGCGATGAACGCCGGGATGTCGACGTTCACCGGGCACCCGTCGATGCACTTGGGCTTCTTGCAGGAGAGACAGCGCGCCGCCTCGGCCATCGCCAGCTCGCGGTCGAAGCCGTAGGTGACCTCCGAGAAGTTGCGCGCGCGCAACACCGCGTCCTGCTCGGGCATCCGGTGTCGCTCCTCGCGCGGCGGTCGGTCGCTGCGACGGGGCCGCGAGCGGGCGGGCCGCGCCCCCGCCGCGCCCTCGACGAGCGCGTTGACGTTGCCGCCGGTCACGCAGAAGGCGCTCAGACGCGGCTGCTTGACGCCGGCGACCAGCACCCGCGCCCTCGGGCCGCCGCAGGCGGCGCAGCGGCGCTGCCCGTCGACGAGCGAGGCGCCGCAGTGCGGACAGAGGACGGCGTCGACCGCGTCGTCCTCGCCGAGGTCGAGCGTCGAGGTGCGCCGTCCGCCTTCGGCCGACGGCGCGAGGAAGAGATCGCCGTCCTTCTCCCCGCGGCGGACGCGGAGGTGCACCAGCACCTCCCCGCCGTCCCGGTCGAGCATGGTCAGCGCCTCGCGGCAGCTCGGACAGTAGGCCGCGAGGCCCGCCCCGGTGACGACGGCGCCGTCGTGCTCGACCTTCTCCGCCACGGCCCGCCTACCCCCTGCGCACCGAGCTCAGCAGCGACAGACGCTCGTCACGGCTGTAGGTGGCGTTGCGCCGCATGAGCTCGTCGAAGTCGACCTTGTGCCCGTCGAAGTGCGGGCCGTCGACGCAGGCGAACTTGCGCTCGCCGCCGACGGTGCAGCGGCAGCCGCCGCACATCCCCGTGCCGTCGATCATGATCGGGTTCAGGCTGACGATGGTCGGCAGGTCGTAGAGCCGCGTCATCTCGCAGACCGCGCGCATCATCACCAGCGGCCCGACCGCCACCGCCAGGTCGAGGTGCTCGCCGTGCTCGACGAGGTCCTTGAGCGCGTCGGTGACGAGACCGTGCATCCCGTAGCTCCCGTCGTCGGTGGTGGGGACCACGCGGTCGCACAGGCGGGTCATCTCGTCCTCGAGGATGAGGAGGTCCTTCTCGCGCGCCCCGACGATGCCGATCAGGCGGTTGCCGGCCTCCTTGTAGCCGATGAGAAGGTGGTGCAGGACGGCGATGCCGGACCCGCCGCCGATGCCGACGACGGTCCCGACGTTCTCGAACTCCATGACCGCCCCGAGCGGGCCGGCCAGGTCCCTGATCGCGTCGCCGATCGGCAGCGAGGCGAGGAGGGCCGTCGACTTGCCGACGACCTGGAAGATGATGGTGATCGTCCCCGCGACGGCGTCGCTGTAGGCGACCGTGAGGGGCAGCCGCTCCCCCGTCTCGTTCACACGGAGGATCACGAACTGCCCGGGGTGGATGCGCCGTGCGATCGCCGGCGCCTCGACGGTCAGCGAGATCATGTCCCGCTTGGTGAGCTCCTGGCGGTCGACGATCGTGAACACCGCGGCTCCCCCACTGGACAGCGTCCTCGCGGCTGGGGCCGCTCGCAGGCTCGCGGCCGCCGCCGCTCACCTTGGTTGTACACCCTCGGAGCGGCGGCGTACAGCACACGAGCGTGGCGGCGCGCCCTGCGCGCGCGGACTCAGGGGGCGTCGTCGCCGGCCGCCGCCGTGACGTACCCCGCGGAGCCGTACGCGACCCCGGTGCCGAGATGCCGCTGCCCCGCCCGCCAGGTGACGAAGGCGAGCCCGGCGCCGGGCGCCAGCGGCGACCTCAGTTGGAGGCTGCGGTCGACCGACGCCCACGGCTCGACGCCCGGCGGGAGCGAGGCGCCGGCCTCGCCGGCGACGAGAGCCAACGGCAGGTCGCGGCGCCCGCCGGGCCCCCAGACCAGGGCGACGACCGAGCCCGGCGCCGGCATCGCCCACGCCGTGTACTGCGCCGCCCCCCACTGCATGATCGCCCCGGCGTCCTCGCTGCGCCGCTCGCGCGAGACCGCGCCGAGCAGCGCGGCGACGAGGCGCTCCCCGCGCGGTGCGCCACTCGCCGCGAGGCAGAAGTGCGCGTTGCGCGTCTCGCCGGTCTTGACGCCATCCGCCCAAGCGAAGTCGCTGAGGAAGTCGTTGTGCGAGCGCAGGGTCACCTTCTCGCCGGTCTCGGCGAAGGTGAAGGGGTGGGTGCGATGGCGCACGTAGCTCGCGAAGCGCGCGCCGGCCATCGCCACCCGCCCGAGCTCGCAGAGGTCGCGCGCCGTCGTGTAGTGGCCCTCCTGGTCGATGCCGTGGGTGTTGCGGTAGTGGGTCCCCTCGAGCCCGAGGCGGCGCGCCTCGGCGTTCATCATGCGGACGAACGCCGCCTCCGACCCGGCCACGTTGACGGCCAGGGTGACGGCGGCGTCGTTGGCGCTGTCGATCAGCAGGGCCCAGAGCAACTCGTCGCAGGTGTAACGCGTGCCGGGCACGAGGTCGAGCGTGCCGAAGGGCAGGCGCTCGACCGCGTCGGGCACGGTCATGACCGTGTCCAGGTCACGGACCTCGCGCAGGACGACCAGCGCGGTCATGACCTTGGTCGTCGAGGCCATGGGCAGGGAGACGTCGGCGTCCTCCCCGCCGATGAAGACGCCGGTGCGGGCGTCGACGACCGCCCAGGCGCGGGCGGCGACGTCGGGCGGCGGCGCGGCCGCCGCCGGAGAGGGCCGGGCCACAGCCGTGGCGAGCAGGTGGAGGAGAACAAGGAGCGCGAAGACCGGGCCGAGCGCGAGACGGACGAGGGGCGGGGCGAGGCGCGCCGACTGCGTCACGCGCCT
>DATHSP010000267.1:0-4292 GCA_035464075.1 Thermoleophilia bacterium
GGCCGTGTGGCCGCCGCCCGCGCCGCCGTCTCCAGTCCTGACAACGGCGCCGTGCCGGCCGTCGCGCACGCCCCGGAAGGCTGGTCGTTGACCCCTGCGCCTGAGGGCGTACGATGGCTGCGTACAGCGCCGGGCGAGCCGGCGGCGGCCGGAGGGGGCCGCTCGGCACGCGGGGCCGCTCGTCATGCGGGCCGGCCGGCGCGACTGCGGACCAGGGGGGTACCGTCATGAGTTCACAGGCCCGACGGCCGGCGTCCGCGCGGGCGGCCACGGCGGCGCTGTTCGGACTGCTGCTGCTCGCGCTGCTCGTCGCCCCGGCGACGGCGAGCGCCGACACGAGCGACGACGCGGTGGCCGAGTGGACCTTCGCGGTCTACGTCGCCGCCGACAACAACCTGGAGTCGTCGTGGGACGACGTCAGCCTTCCGGCGTTGCTGCGCGTCTCGAACGACACGGACGTGCGCATCGTCGCCATGGTCGACCGGCTGAGCACCGTTGGGACCGAATTCATCGAGATCAGGGACGGCGTCCAGTACGACATCGACGTCGGTGAAGAGTGGCGCGAGGACCCGAACACCGGTGACGGTGAGACGTTCAGGAGGTTCCTCGAGGAGGTGGCGGCGCTCTATCCGTCGACGAAGCTCGCGGTGACCATGTGGGACCACGGGTATGCGTGGCGCTACGTCTGCAGTGACGACTCCTCGGGCGGCGACGCCATCACGATGGCCGAGCTCCGCGCGGCCCTCGGGGAGGCGGGCAGGCCCATCGACATCCTCGCCTTCGACGCCTGCGCGATGGGCGACGTCGCCGTGGCCTACGAGCTCGCCGCGACGGGGATGGTCGACTACATGGTCGGCTCCGAGGAGATGGTGCCGCTCGACGGCTTCGCCTACGACCTCATGCTCGCACCGCTGGCCGCCGACGCGTCGCTCTCGCCGGCTGAGGTCGCCGTCGACATGGTCGACGGCTGGGGCCAGTATTACGACCCGCTCACGTGGGCCAAGTCGGTGTGCCTGTCGGCGGTGGACGTGCGCGCGATCGGCGACGCCGCGTCGGCGCTGCAGGCCTGGTCGAGCGAGCTCGCCGCCGGGCTGCCGGACGACGCGGGGGTCTACCGCAAGGTCCTCATCAAGACCTGGCGCGCGACCCAGACGAGGCAGTACGACCTGGTCGGTCTCTGCGAGCGGCTGGCCGGGGACCCGGCGCTCGAGGACACCGGTGTCCCGACCGCGAGCACGGCGGTCGCGCAGGCGGTATCGGCGGCCGTTCTCGCCACGCACAGCACGCGCTGGAACGAGGGTGCGACCGGCCTGACGGTCTGGTGGGGCAACATCGGCGACTGGAAGTACTACGGCGACCCGTTCGTCGACGTGCTGTTCGCACAGCCCATCGACGACGGAGGCGTGGGCTGGTACGAGTTCCTGCTCGCCTACAACGCGCGCTGACCCGCGCCGGGGTCGGCGGAAGCGCGCGGCGCACGAGCTGGCGGACCGGGGGCGGCCTGAGGGCCCCCCGTCCGCCGTGGCGAGACCGGAGGGAAGCCCACCGGTCCGCCGCTGCGTGACGCGACGATGGTATCTCCGCGCCGGGGGACGGCGGCCAACGTCCCAGGGCTTGCGCCGCGTGGCGGCGGGCCGATAGCATCGTGCATACGTCTTATGCACCGGCGCCAGTCGGGCGCCGGTGCGGCGAGGGCGCGGGTGACGCGCCGTCGCCGCCGGGGCGCGGCCGGGTCCGTCGCGCCCCGTCTGTCGCTCCGCGGCCGGTGTGCCGCGGCGGCGGCGATGCCAGGCGCACGACTGCCGGGAGGCCCGTGACCGCGTACGCCACGCTGAGCGCCGACGTCGAGAAGATCGCCGCCAACGCGCGCGCGGTCATCGGCATGCTCGGCGGCATCGAGGTCGTCGCGGTGACGAAGTGCACCTGCGGCGCACCCGAGGTGGGGAGGGCCCTGCTGGCGGGCGGCGCCGTCGCGCTCGGCGAGTCGCGGCACGAGAACGCCGAGCGCCTGCGCGCCGCCGGCATCGCGGCGCCGCTGTGGCTGCTGCGCACCCCGGCGCCCGAGCGGGCGGCCGAGACCGTGCGCCTCTTCGACCTGTCGCTGGCCAGCGAGCTCGAGACCTGCGCCGCGCTCGACGCCGCGGCCGGCGCCCTCGGGCGCCGCCACGAGGTCCTCGTCATGGTCGACCTCGGCGACCTGCGCGAGGGCATCATGCCCGCCGACCTGCCGGCGTTCGCCGACGCCGTCGAGGCGCTCGAGCACGTCGACCTCGCCGGCGTCGGCGTGAACCTCACCTGCTACGGCGCGGTCATGCCCGACGAGCGCAACATGACTGAGCTCGTCGAGCTCGCCCGCGCCGCCGAGCAGCGCGTCGGCCGCCGGCTCGCGGTCGGCGGCGGCAACTCGGGCTCGATCGGCATGATCGCCTCCGGCCGCATGCCGGCCGGCGTCACCGCGCTGCGCGTCGGCGAGACGATCCTGCACGGCGTCGACACGCTCACGCGCGAGCCCGTCGCGGGCCTGCACACCGACGTCTTCGAGGTCAGCGCGCCGGTCATCGAGTGCAAGGTCAAGCCCAGCCTGCCGCGTGGCGAGATCGCCCAGGACGCGTACGGCAACCGGCCGACCTTCGCGGATCGCGGCGAGCGACGCCGCGCGATCCTCGCCCTCGGCCGCCAGGACGTCATGGCCGAGTGGATCACGCCGCTCGACCCGGGGGTCGAGGTCCTCGGCGCCTCCAGCGACCACCTCATCGTCGACGTCGAGGCCATGCCCGCGCCGCCGCGGCTCGGGCAGGCGCTGCGCTTCCGTCCCAACTACGCTGCCACCGTGCAGCTCTCGACTTCACCGTACGTCCACAAGGTGTTCACTCCGCCGGCCTGACACTGGATCGTGGCGCGGAGGGACCTCTAACCACAGGAGTGAGCATGGCAGAGCGCAAGAGAGTCCTGATCATGGGGGCCGCGGGCCGCGACTTCCACAACTTCAACACCTACTTCCGCGACAACGAGGAGTACGAGGTCGTCGCCTTCACGGCCACGCAGATCCCCTACATCGACGACCGCAAGTACCCGGCCGAACTCGCCGGGTCGCTCTACCCCGACGGCATCCCGATCCACGACGAGTCCGAGATGCCCGCGCTGGTCGAGAAGCACGCCGTCGAACAGGTCGTCTTCGCCTACTCCGACGTGCCCTACGAGTACGTCATGCACCGCTCGGCGATCGTCAACGCGCTGGGCGCCGACTTCCGCCTGCTCGGCCCCGACCACGTGATGGTCAAGAGCACGAAGCCGGTCATCGCCGTCTGTGCGGTGCGCACCGGCGCCGGCAAGAGCCAGACCACGCGCAAGATCCAGACCATGCTGCGCGAGGCCGGCAAGAAGGTCGTCAGCATCCGTCACCCCATGCCCTACGGCGACCTCGTCAAGCAGCGCGTGCAGCGCTACGCCACGGTCGAGGACCTGGCCAAGCACGAGTGCACGATCGAGGAGATGGAGGAGTACGAGCCCCACGTCATGGCCGGCAACGTGATCTACGCCGGCGTCGACTACGAGGCCATCGTGCGCGAGGCCGAGAAGGAGGCCGACGTCATCCTCTGGGACGGCGGCAACAACGACTTCTCCTTCTACAAGGCCGACCTCTACATCACCGTCGCCGACCCGCACCGCCCCGGCGACGGGCTCGTCTACTACCCGGGCGAGGTCAACCTGCGCCTCGCCGACGTCGTCGTCTTGAACAAGGTCGACTCGGCCGACCGCGCCGGCATCGAGGCCGAGCTCGACGCGGTGCGCTCGGTCAACCCGACGGCGCGCGTCATCATGGGCGCCTCGCCGGTCACGGTCGACAAGCCCGAGCTCGTGCAGGGCAAGAAGGTGCTGGTCGTCGAGGACGGCCCCACGCTGACCCACGGCGAGATGAAGTACGGCGCCGGCACGGTGGCCGCGCGTCAGCTCGGCGCCGCCGAGTTCATCGACCCGCGGCCCTTCGCCACGGGCGAGATCAAGGCGACCTTCGACAAATACCCGAACGTCGGCGTGCTGCTGCCGGCGATGGGCTACTCCGACCAGCAGCTCAAGGACCTGGAGACGACGATCAACGCCTCCGGTGCCGAGCTCGTCGTCATCGGCACGCCCATGGACCTCCGCCGCATCATCGATATCAAGCTGCCCGCCGTGCAGGTCGGCTACGACCTGCAGGAGATCGGCCACCCGACGCTGGCCGAGATCCTCAGCGAGCGCGGCTTCATCTGAGCCGGGGGCGCACGACGAGACGCAGCGAGACCGAAGGGCAC